>CAZRKO010000239.1:0-3185 GCA_964600445.1 uncultured archaeon | reverse complement strand
TTTTAAGACATATCCCGTCCATTTAAGTAAACCAGAGATACTAGGACATAAAGCTTATAAAAATATTAAAGATATACCCGATGAAATTGAATTATCAATAATCTTAGTTGGAAATAAACATGTACCACAGGCTATAAGAGATAGTATTGACAAGGGAGTGAATGGAATAATATTAGAATCAGCTGGATTTGCCGAAACTGGCCTTGATAAAAATATTAAGCTTCAAGATGAAATTATAGAAATAATTAAAAAATCTAAGACTCGAGTTATTGGTCCAAATTGTGTGGGCATTTCTAACTTCAATAATGAATTCACGAGTTCTGAAGTACAATTCAATAGGGTAGTGAAGGGAGATATTTCAATTATTGCTCAATCTGGAGTTCTTGGCAATGTATTTATTGATTGGGGGTCAAGTCAGAATATAGGGTTTTCAAAATCAATTACCCTTGGTAATAAAATCGATATCGATGAGATAGATATGCTTGAATATTTAAATGATGATCCTGAAACTAAGGTAATTACTTTATATTTGGAAGGCACGAAAAGGGGTAAGGATTTGATGGAAGTTTTAAAAAAAATGACGAAACCTGTCTTGATACTTAAAAATGGACGCAGTGATATCGGTTCTAGGGCCGTTAAAAGTCATACCAGTTCAATCGCAGGAGATGACAGGATTTATGATGCTATGTTTAAACAACACCCCGGAATATTTCGGGTTGATAATTTTTATGAGTTGTTCAATATAGCTCATATATTTTCATCTCAGATCTTGCCTAAAGGTAAAAACATAGCCATAATAACGGGTTCAGGAAGCTTAGGTATTTTAGCTTGTGATGAAATAAGAAAGCAAGGACTATCTTTAGCGGAATTGAGTGAAGAATCCATTCAAGAAATAAGAAATATAATACCTGATTGGGTATCTATAGGCGGAACCATTGATTTGGGTCCATCCCAGGGATATACATTAATACCTTGTCTTAAAGTACTATTTAAAGATAAAAATGTTGATGCAATAGTGTTTATCTTTACTGTCCCAAGAGGGCCTTTAGAAGAGTTTGAAGGCTTAGAAGCAGGAATAAAAATGTCCTTTCGAATAATAAATAAATTATCAAAGGAGACAAATAAACCGCTCCTATGCGTTAGCTTTGGTTCACGTTGGGTTTTTGAGTTTATAATGAATATTGCATCAAAGTTTAACATTCCTGTTGTAGATAGGATAAAACATGCCGTTATGGCATTTAAAATGATGTATGAATATAATCAACATTTAGCAACTAAAGAGATTTAAAAACAAAGAATTTAGACATATCCATATCTAAAGATTTCATCTCGAGGGGAATATTACCTTATAACTAAGTTTTAAAATATGGGATATTTCATATCCCAAATTTGTTGATAATTCTTAAATAATAAGCATGAATCTCTTTAACTGTCTGCGAATCAAATCCTTTGAAATTGAATTGGTTCAATATATTTTCAAAAATTGGGTATTTATTTGGATTGGCTTTTGTAAGATAAGCGCATATAAGAGCGTTAATTATAGCGTCTACGTCATCTTTCAATTTAGTAGCAACGAATTCATCCTCTTCAATTGATTTCTGTAAAAGGGAGAATTGAGTTTCTAAAAATTGTTTGAGAGCTATGTTTCTACAAGCAAATTGGTGGTTTATATAATCTTGATAATAATTGTAAAATTCTTCAAATGAAAATTCGTTGTTATTAAGAGTTTTTATTGTGTAATTTATCATTTTGAGATGATTTCTCAAAATAGTCTCAACTTTTACGCCTTTTATATCATCAGTTACTTCATTACATAAATTAACATCGATATTTACATCTCGAATAAAATCACTGATTTCGGGTTTAATTGGCTCTATTGTTGTTGCCTTTTCATCTTCTTGAATAGTTTTTTCTGTATCAACTAAACCTTCTATTAAAGGTGATGACTCGAGATTCATGTCTAAAATTTCAACAACAATTTGGATCATTCTTTCTCGGTTTTCAGGTTTATTTGCCTCCATCGGATATGTTTTAATACCTAATATATTTTCGATATTTCCGACATCCATCGCATTTTCAAGATCTTGTTTATTACCTAGAATCGCTATACGCGCATAGGGGGCCTCGTCATTTCTCAAATCAATGAAAAATCTGCTTTTTTCCACATTTAGCGGAGTAGAATCCGTCACTACTATAACAGCATTACTTCCTTTTATAAATCCTTTCCATAAATAGCTAAACTGTTCTTGACCTGCAAAATCAAATATTTGAAATTCTAGTTCCCCGATCTTAGCGGTTGCCACATCTCCAGAAATAGTAGGAATATGTGAAAGAGGTATCTCATCCATTCTAATCAAATTTTTTGTAGTAGTTTTTCCAACACCAGAATAACCAACAACGGCGATTTTCGGCTTAATATTTTTATGCATTGAATCAATATATTCATTTAGCGCTTCAATTTTTGCTGAGTTCAATTCTTTTTGACTGAGATCTGTCTCAAATAATTCTAAAAACTCGTCCTTAAAATTATTCATCTCAGATCTAATTATGCTGAAAAAATCGTCCATTAATCCAGCTACAAAAATGAAAATTAAATTGAATTCCAGATCAACTATATACGAAATTCGATATTTATAATAATCAAAATAGCCGATAGAATATTCCTTTTCTTTTATTGCGTCTTTCCTAATTTTAAAAAGGAGGTCCTCAACTTCTTGTCTATTTAGGGCATTAGCAAACAATCTTTGATAAATTATGTCATCTTTTTTAATAATAAAAACTTGACGTAAAATTTTTAAACCACCTGATTCTACAAAGCGCCTAATATTAGCGCTTTTAATTTTTAAAAATTTATTCTAAAATTATATTATATAATTCTGCTAAAATTCTAGAAAACTATTGATTTAAAAAATTTAGTAATTCCAAAAAGAGAAGTTCCCATTTTTAAAATCATTAATTAATAGAGTAATTTTTTTATGCTATCAATTCATTCTTCTTTATATGAGTTATCTTGAACGGACTATCACGTGGTTTTTAAAAAATAGGATCTTCGGCGGAGTGCAAAAACTCAAGCAAAAGGAATACATCTTATTTGCACTAATTGTTTTCTTAACTATGCTGGTAAACACTATTTTTGCTGTGTTATTCCATCTATGGATGTTAGGATCTTTAGAACTTATTAGAGC
>CAZRKO010000238.1:0-3206 GCA_964600445.1 uncultured archaeon | reverse complement strand
TTTCTTTTATTATTGCTGAAAATATTGGAACGTTTATTTGCTTTTTGGTTGCTAATTTGATTGAAAAAAATTATGGTAAAATTCAGAGATATTAGGTTTTGAGATTAATTCTTTAATTATGAAACAAACATTAACATAAACGTAATCGATACATTTATACTTTAACACTTTTAGCTAAAATGGATTTAAGAATTTAATTAAATAAATTTAAATCTATTAAATATTATTATTTAAGAAAAACAGAGTTTAAGGAATGAATTGGTATTTAATTAAATTTTCAAAATAAGGAAAAATGCCATATGTCGAAGTTAGATGTCCTTCTTGTTCCAAAATAGGAAAAATCGGAATTTCAGAGACTGCTATTAAAAGTATATCACGTGGGCTTTTGACCGTTAATGTTGCAGCAGCGACAGTTTGTCCGCATTCATTTGTTGCATATGTTGACAAAAATCTGCAAGTTCGAGACTATTTCATTGCAGATTTTCAAATTGAGCTTCCAGAAACAGAATTAGATATAGCTCTTAAAGAAAAAGAGATACCTGGCATTGATATCATCGATATGGATTTAATTAAACTTAATCTAACTCCTTCATTACTGGCTTATATAACAAGAGCCATCGTTTTTAAAAGAAAAATTGTATTAATTTTAGGTCATAAATATTTATACAATCACATTCTCAATTTATTCGAATATATTACTCAAAATTCATTTAAAGTTAATCTAACGATTATATCTAAAGATGAATATTATAGCAAAAATGAGCAATATAACGATTTTATAATTTTAGAGGGAATAAATATAATTAATGATAAAGATAAAATTATGGAACCTAAGAATTTATACGTTGAAAATAAGCTTATTGAACGGTTCTTAAGTGAATCAAAATCAACTTTGAGTTTAGCTCTATTAAAGAATGAAATTAAGAAAACATATGTATTGGCAAAGTCAATTTCTGATTTTATTAAGAGCTATAGGCAAAAAGAAAAACTTAGCTCTAAGATTATTATAGATTATTTAAAAGATGCTCATGGTTTTAAAACACAAAAAGATCATAAGAAGTATTTTAATTGGTTATTAAAAATTACAAAAGAATATTTTAGAACTTCAATGATTCATGACTCAATGTAGCCGATTTTCTTGAATCTGTTTAATCTTTTTTTATGGAAAATCTGCTTTTATTGAATATTTAAATTAGTTTATTATATTGTAATTTATTAAAGCAAAAAATTTAGAGGATATTTATGCGCCCTCCGGGAATTGAACCCGGGTCGCCAAGTGTTTGCATTTTAATAGATCATTAAAATTTGGCAACCTGGCATACTTACCACTATACTAAGAGCGCATTTTAATGTTAATTAAAAATACATCAAGAAATTAAAATTTAATGCTTATTTTTTTCAGTAATTTTGCTTTTAGACAACTTTAGATATTAATTGTCGAATTTCATTATTATTAATGAAATTTTCTAGTTCTTGAAAACTATTTGGTAATCCTTCCCTTACTCCTATTTCCTTACATTCCAGGAACGACATCGCTGTAGCTATTTTTGACGTTTTTTCTAATGAAAAACTATTTAAATGTGAGATTAGAATTCCGCTTAAAAATGCATCTCCCGCGCCTGTTGTATCCTCTACATTTCCTTTATAAACATTGCTATTAATAATTTCTTTTCCATCTGAGATGATTGAACCATTGGGTCCATCGGTAATCGAAATTAATTTAATTCCTAAATCTAAAAATTTATGTATCATATGCAGTGTATCATTTTCACCAGTGAATTCTTGAGCTTCGTCTTTATTCAAAGATACGACGTCTGAATTGCTAATTAGAATTTTGGCCCATTTCGGATTGTTTTTGATTATAGACGTACTAGGGGCGGCTAATACCGTACCACCGTTATTTTTTGTAAGGGTTAGCGCTTTCTCAATCGCTTGGCAACCAGGTTCCGTGGTGAGAGAAGTCCATGCGAATGCCTTAATATCTTCAAATAATTCTTCTTTCACATCTGAGGGCTTTAATAAGTTATTTGCTCCTTTATATGCTAGGATGCTTCTATCTTTACCCCATTCAGTTCTTAATATTACAGAAAGGGCCGTACTATCTGAATCAGTTTGCACAATGTTACTTAAATCGACGCCTCGTTTTTTCATATCATCTATACAAATTTTAGCTGAAAAATCATTCCCTAATATTCCAATATAACTACTCTTAATGCCCAACATGGCACAATTTGCCGCAATATTCGCAGCAGAACCACCGGGAACGAACCTAACACCTTCTATATTCAGTTTTTTACTGTATTCGATGGCGGTATATTTTTTTACTATATCCCTATCGAATAGCTCAAATCTCAAAATATCCCTGATTTGGATAATACAATCGAGTGTACAACTTCCAATCGTAATTAATTCTGGATTAAAAATTATCAAAAAATTATCACAATTTATGTAAAATTAATGGATAAAATAAATATAGAACCTAAACTAAAATAATTTCACTTTTTTTAAGGTTAAGCAGAGGTATATTAATAAAGAAAAAAATTAATCATTTTTTAATCGATTTAATTCTTCTTCTAGCTCTTTAATTTTTTGGCTGCCTCCTGCGACGGAGGGTAAAGCTACGCCAGTTTCTATTCCTATTTCTGCATCAACTTCACCAAGAAAATCGTTAATTTGCGAATCTGTAACAGCTGTATCAAGATTCATATCAGT
This sequence comes from uncultured archaeon, assembly GCA_964600445.1. Classification (GTDB taxonomy): domain Archaea; phylum Asgardarchaeota; class Lokiarchaeia; order Sigyniarchaeales; family SOKP01; genus LW40-45. The sequence goes on along the minus strand of CAZRKO010000238.1, from coordinate 494 downwards.
CATTCCTTCTGAAGTTATTTCTTGAGCAACTGCGAAATCTTCAACATCTAAGTCTATATTTTTCATCAGCTCAGTAATTTGAGGTACAGATAATTGAGCTTTTATTCCAGAAACTGCAACCGCGACACCCTTCAAAATCTCAGAGACATCTTTAACTGCTCCAGCATTTTCTAGCTTAAATTGTAAGCCTTCTAAATTTGTGCGGAAAGCATCTACAGCTCTCGCTTGATTTTTAACTTGAAGATAATTTCTTGCATGAAATTTGGATCCTTCTAAGTCTCCATCTCGTCGAAGCTTTACCGCTTTATCTTTTGCCAATTTTGCACTCATCTCCAGTTTTTTAGACTGGCGCATCAACCTTTTATTGAAGACCTTAAGCCTCACAGTTACAGATCTTATAGTGTCTTTCTTTTTGCCACCACTTAACCAACCAGACAAGTCTTTCAGAAAACCCATTGTTATCAATAATTATTATTTTTTTTTTATTATATATA
>CAZRKO010000237.1:0-3226 GCA_964600445.1 uncultured archaeon | reverse complement strand
TGTCGTGTAATTTATATTTGTCATCAAATGGCTTAATATTCTTCATTAAATTCAATCGAACTTTTAAATCATTAAGAAACTTTTCGATTTTCTCTTTATTTTTGATTAAATGCCCCTTTTTCTTTCGGATAAATTTTTCGACCTTTTTATAATGTTCTTTTAAATCAAAAATTTCGAAAATTTTGATTTTTAACGGTTCTCTATTTACTATTTCTTTTAAATCCTCTGAAAAATTTTCAAATATTGAGACATTTCCAGTCCAAGTATTATCTTCGAAAATATAAACAAATTTCTCATTAAACCTGCTAATAATTCTATTACAAAAATCCTTTATTTTATATTCCTTATTAGTATCCTTATCGTTTATAGCAAAAACAAATAGTAAATATTGAGAAAACGTGAATAAGATTTTGCGATTCGAAAATTTAATAAATTTAATCTCATCAGTAAATGCCTCATCCGCAAATGTTAATAAAGCCGCTAAAAATGAACTAACTATGTCTGTAGATTTTCCTTCCTTTATAAAATCAACATAATTTTCCTCAAAAATACATAAATGGGAAGAACTCTCAAGAATCCAGAGACCGTCCAATAAGAACTCCAGTTTCTTCTCTTCCATAATTTTTGCTCCTAAGAAAATGGTGATGTATTTATTCCTTATGATATTAGTAAAAATACCATAATTTTAACTTATGGATTTATTTTTGGAACGATTTATCAGTATTTAATTAAGCTTCAACCCATATTAGATCAAGGTTTGAATCCAAGATCATCAATTATATATTTAATTTAGTAATTATCCATCTATAAATTCAGATTTTAATATTTCGAGATATTCTTTCTTTTCATTTTCATTCAGATTATTAACTGGTTTCCCAAAGCTCTGATAAAGATCGGCTGAGCATATTATCTCAGTATAATAGGATGAAAACTTATCGAGAACATTCACATTTATCACTTTATTTCTAATAGTAGATTTATATAATCCTTGTTATGGGAATATATTCCCATCAAATATTAAAAAAATTAGGAGACCATTATTTAATTTTTATAAGAAACTATTCAAAATAGATCCAAGTAGGATTTCACTTTCTTTTTACCCTCAGGATCTTGAATAGCCTCCAAAATAATTTTTGCCAATTCTTTCTTTTTTTGAAAATATATTATCATCATTTCTTCATTAGATTTGCCAGGATATCTTAAAGATAGAGCATAATCCCTATTAGGACATCCACCACGTCTCATACAGCAATAAGAAATCGAACCAAAACACACAAAATCAGAATCCCAATCATTTTCTTTGGAAAATGTTTCCTTTATTTCCATGAATTTTTCCGGAGTAATCCCTAATTCTTTTAATGTTTCATCCCTTTTGCATTTAAAGGCATAAGATAATGAATAACCGGGCTTACAACAAAAAGTAAGCGCTCGAAAATCACCCCCCATACAAATAGGCACGGGAGCAATTTTCTTCCATCCCGGTATATCCCGAATTTTATCTTCTTTTAACATTGAGCTTTAGACTTTACTTATACCTTTAATAAAATTATGTCTAATTGCATAAGAAAATAGTCATATAGATTTTAATTTTTCATTTTTAAATATAAAATCATTAAAATCTAAAAGACGATAATAATAAAGAGGGCCTCGGGGGGGAATTGAACCCCCCTCTAAGGATGTCATGCTAAAACATAGATCATATGGTCTATTCACAGTCCTCAATACTTACCACTGTACTACCGAGGCCATTATTATACTATTCTTCTTTAGAAACTGATAATTATAATGCATATTACTAAAAAAATTTTATTTAAATTTTCTTATTTATTAGATAATTCAAAAATTGATCAATGGCATCTTTTAAATTACCTGAATTATCAACTAGGAAATCGGCTTCAGGTAATTTTTGATGAGTTTTTGCCCGTTCAATCCTTTCTTTTAACAGCTTTTCTGATTCTCTTCCTCTCTCCTTAATTCTTTGTACTGTTATCTCAAAAGGTACTTCTATAAAAATTACCTTTAAATTCATGTATTCATTACGGGCTTCATCAATTATAGTACGGCTTACATTTACTATAACAGGATGTCCTTTCTTAAGCCAGTTATCTATTTCAATAGGGACACCATAATCTAATCCATAAATATGCCACTTTAAAGCAAATTTGCCTTTATGTTCCATTTCTGTAAATCTTTCAGTGGAAACAAAAATATTTGTTTCAAATTCAGAGGATGGTCTCGTAATAAATCGTTTTGGAACATGAATTTCTTTCAATCCAGTTGGATATTTCTTGATTGCCCCTGATATGATTGAATCTTTTCCCGATCCGGAGTTTCCCACGACTAAAAATAAAGTGCCTGGAAATTTTTTTATCGTTTCTTACACCAAATTAAATAAATTCCTAATAACGATTAATATTAGAAAAAATAAAATGATAATTAAAAAATTTAGATTTTAAAGTTTAAGATTCTTTGAGTAGTAATTCAGCAATTTTATCTGGTAAAAGAAATCCGAATAAATAGAAAATAGCACTTGAGATTAATATTAATCTAACAATAATCAACGTAAATGGTGTTAGAGGAAAAACTGCATCCATGAATGCTCCTATAGTAAAAGCTATAAAAGCTACTAGTAAAATCTTCCCTTTCAAAGCTACTTTAGCCTCATCGGACTTCATAGATTTCCTTGAGAACATAATTCCTGTTATAAACGATACTAATACTGCAAGCACTTGGTAAATCATTATAATAAGCTTAGGTTGAGCATAAAAAGTGCCAACAATTTCAGCTATATTGCTTGGATTGACGAATAAAAAGTAGATCACATAGATTTCATAAGGAGTGTAAATTATTAGAAATAAAATCAAGAGCTTTTTCTTTAAATGAGGGTATGCGAGTTCGGTAAATGAATATATCCAACATAAGATTGCAATAGGTACAAATGCATTTCCTAATAATAAATATATGAATGGAGTGAGCGTTTGCTGAATTAATAAAATAGATAAAAATGAAAATTTTTTAAGGAAATGTTCAGTGTTCGTAATGATACAAAGATACAAAGGGTGTTTTTGTATTACGATATTTTTAGGGGTGTTTTCTATTTTTGGGGGGTTTAGGGGCATTTTGAGATTTTTTGGGATTTTTTTGTAATACGATATATTTTGGTGGGCGTTTTTAAGGGTGTGATTCAAAGATATTTCGTAGTACGATATTTGTGATGTGATGGATA
>CAZRKO010000236.1:0-3235 GCA_964600445.1 uncultured archaeon | reverse complement strand
CGTAAGAAAATGGATGTAGAGATAGGATAAATTGTCTAAATTACACTTTTTTATTTTATAATATTTTATTTAATTTCTTCAAATTATCTCACAAAATATCAAAATCCGTTAAGTGTTTCAATCATGATTAAATTCAATTTTTCACTAATATTTTCCATTTATATTATAACAAGACTCCCGAAATCTCCGATGCGAAATATGACGCATTAGAAGATGAGCTACGACAATTGGCCCCAGACCATCCTGTACTACATGAAATTGGAAAAGACAGCTCCGATTTGTTCACAAAAAGAGAGCATATCATAATGATGGGCTCTTAGGATAAGGTAGTTTCTCCCGAAGAATTTTCTAAATGGGCAAAAAAAGTTAGCCCCCGCCGTTTTCTTATCCAATTTAAGTTAGATGGCATCTCCATAGAATGTCAGTATACAAACGGAGTGTTTCAATGTGCCATTGAAAAGATTGGCCTCAATTGACTGGAGTTTCATAATTCTGTTAAAATTTAAAACATTTAATACAATGCCTCTATAAAAACTGGACTCCAACTTATTTTTATTCACACAATAATAGATATTATTCGAGAAAATAAGATCAAAAGTATGTCTAAAATCATAAAAAATAAAATAAATAAAATAAATCAATAATATAAGATTTAACCTGGGATAATATGTCAAAAAAAGTTTATGTGTGTAGAAACTGTGGGAACTCATTCGCCGATGAACTATCTCACATCATTGAGAGCAAAACCCGTGTTTTCTGTGAACGATGCGGAACTCCGTTTTCAGTAGAAGGAATAAAATTTAAAGAGCCAGAATTAAAACTCAAAGAAAAAGAAAAAAAAACCAAAAAATCACCTGAAGAAAAAACATCCACTCTAGAAAGCACTATAAAAATTTTAAATATATTATCATGGATTCCAATTCTTATTTTATCAATTATACTGCTTTTTACTTTTTTCTTCCCAATGGGCATAGCTGGCATATTAATCTCGCTGTATGATTTAAAATTTATTTCAAAGAGAATAAAAGAGAAAAATTATGATCGTATTGTTTTAGATTCTATTTGTCTTGGAATTTTGGGTTGTATAATTTTTGGAACTGGCGCCATACTTGTACTTAAAGGAGTTTTAATATTTTTATATGAAGTAAGTAATTCAAAAGGACAAACTTTTTATGAATTTGGCCTTAAAATGAAAAATTCATTAAATAACTTCTCAGCATATGGTGGCTTTATAATACTCCTCTTAGCAATCAATTTTTTAATTAATTTCGTGCCTCGCTTTCCAATTGGACTTCTAGTAATATCTATTGTATTCGTAATCATTGCCTTAATTGTAGATATAAGTCTAAGAAACAAAATAAAGGAAAAAGTAAAATTTTCTATTTCTGATGCTATTATTTTGATTGTTTTTGGTATCATTGGACTATTTATCGCTGCCGCAGGTATTTTTATTTTACTTAAAGGAATAGTTATATTTTTCTTATTATTTGGCAAGCCCCCAGAAGCTAAAGAGATTGCGTTTATAGAAGAGAAACCTATTGAATTCCAAGAACAATATAAAGAGATTGAACAACCTATTTCTAAAGACCGAATTGAGGTGCAGTATCTCCCGGCCAAAAAAATGGATAAAGAAGAGCCTAAAAAACCAATTCCAGAAGAGATTCCTTCAATTAAACCACCTCAAGTAAAACCAGTGGAAAGTATAAAGGATGAGGGATTTAAGGAAGAAATTAGGAAAGAGAAAGAAAAACCTGGAATTGAAGAAGAGAAAGAAATAGAAATAAGACTCCATGAATCTCTTCTGCCAATTAAGGATGAAAAAGATAAAAAACTGGTTAAACAATATTTTTCAAAAATATTTACCGTTCTATCAAAGGATATTAGAAAACAAATTAAAGATTTAGATATTCCTGAAGAAGAGAAGAAAGATTTATTAAAAGAACTCGCATATTTAACAAAGGAAGAACAGATCAAATACATTGAAGCTCTAATCAACTTGTACTTAGAAAAATTACCAATAAAACTCATAGAGCGTATTCGATCTCTTCCAAATGTAAAAACGGAGCATTTAGTTAGGATTGCTGAGCAATTAAAATTCATGGATTTTGATGAGCAGGAAAGATATGTCCAATTTTTAGAAAATAAGACCTAAATGTAAAATCACATAAAACTATCGTGAAAAAATGTCACTCGAAAGAAGAAGGGAAACAAAAGAACCAGAAAAAGAGAAAACATTAGAGGAAAGTACATTTAGGCAAAAGGATTTTACTCCCCTACCAGAAAAATTGAAAAAGGATAAAGAAAGGGAGATAAAAGAAGATTATGAAGAATTAGCAATAGAAGAAGAATTAAGCGTAATTGAAAAAGATGTATTAGAAATTGCTAAGGATATTTTAAAACTTAAACGCTATGATGCCGAATTCATTGTCGATTCTGAAGCAGAAATACAAAAATATCCCATCATAGAAAAATTATACGCTAAATGCATAGCCAAACTCTCATATAATAAAGGTTATTCAAAAAACGATATTTTTCTTGCTATTAGAAGTTTAGAGGAAAAAAATTGGATTGTGAGCTCAGAGAGGAGAACGAAGCTTGAAATTTTAAATAATGAAAAATTAACTAAAATTTTAGATTTTATTAAAAATAATCCAGGTATTCATGCCAGGGATGAAAAAGTTGAAAAAGAATTAAAAATTACTCGTACTCCCTTTTTAAAACATATAATGACGCTGGAACGATTTAAGCTCATAAGATCAAGAAAAATTGGAAAATCCCTTCACTATTTTCCTACTGAAATTCAAGAAGATAACGACTTAGATCAATTTAAAGTAATATTTTTAAATCCTCTGATACCAAATATTTTAGAGGAATTTTTTAAAAATAATTCAATTTTTATATCTCAAATTGGGCAAAACCTTGATATTTATTCAGGCACGATTCAATATCATGTAAAGAAATTAAAGGGGCTCAATTTATTAAAATCAACTAAAAACCAATCAGGTAAAAAAATTCACTTGGTAAATATTGAATTATTAAAGCAATACAATGAGATTTTTAAAGAACCTGATTTTTCTAAGCTATTACAAGGTCTATAACCCTATTGAATTTTTAAACTAATGTCGAAAATTCATAGAAAATAGAAACTAAAAATTTTTCAATGTATTTAAAACAATCTTGCTTAAAAATAAAAATCTTAATATTTTAATAATTAAGTTCTTATCACTATCATGAA
>CAZRKO010000235.1:0-3260 GCA_964600445.1 uncultured archaeon | reverse complement strand
ATATGATCTCTTCGATTGAAAGTTTCACAGTTTTTCCCTCTCCTTTCGAAGGTTTTTCCCAACTCCCATCTTTCTTTCTTTTTATCGATTGTAGAAATATATAAGGAACTGCCTTCGCTGGGCTATTAATTATTAATCCTCTATTCTGACCAAAAAAACTTTTATCGTGAAAGTCCGCCATATCAATCCTTCTTAATTATTAATCTAAATTAATCTTATTTTCTTAATAGAAATATTGATTTTTAATGATTTAAATTCATTTAAAAATAAGAATTCCCCTAATTATAAAAAGAATAATTACATCAATTCAATTTCAACTAATACTGATTCAGGAATTTCTCCTCACATTAACTCGATTTCTACGAGGACTGACTCGGGAATTTGAATTTTCATTATAAGATGCATACTTTTTTCATCTGTAATTATCTCAAAAAGCCGTTTATGAATTCTCATTTCAAATTTTGCCCATGTTGCTGTCCCTTGACCAGAAGGAGCTTTTAATACTGGAACTTTCAGTCTTTTTGTAGGTAAGGGAATGGGGCCATAACGTTTAATACCCGTTTTAGAGCAAACATTTTCTAATTGCTCACATACTGATTTTAAAGCATCTAATTCGGTAGAAGATAATCGTATGCGAGCTTTTTGTATCTTTATATCACCAGTAAAATGTTTTTAAATTTTGTTATTTTATTAAATTCTCAATTAATATTTGTATAATCGATAATTATTGCTATTAAATAAATTTTATTATCTGATGGTCAAAAGAGTGTTTGATTAAAACTAGGAAAACCCCAGCAGAAATTTATTTCCTAAATTAACATTTTCTAGGTAATTTTTCGCAACTTCTAGGCATTTTTCTGCCTGTTTTCGTGGAGTAATTGGCAAATCTCTCATTTGGTAATCACCATGGAATACCAACAAACTATAAGGTATTTTTGTGTTAATATTGCTGATAAATTTGGCTATTTGCTCAACCTCTTCATGATTCACATAACCAGGCACCATTAAAGTACATGCACTAATTTCAAGTAAATTTTGTCTTGTTCCAAAGTAATTTTCTGCTAAAAACTTAAAATTATGAAGAGTCCTTTTATTGCTCACTCCACATAAAGCAAGATTTAATTTCTCATTGAAACTTTTTAAATCAAATTTAATATTTCCACCAGTTTTAATAGCAATTTCCATGCATTTCTCTACTAAATTTCGGTTTCCGCTTCCATTCCATTCCCAACATATCCTAAAAATCCGTTTTTTACTTTTATTTTTGATTTTTTCAAGAATTTTTTCAGCTAAATTAATTGAAAATGGCAATTGAGCCTCAGGTGTACCACCAAAATAGCATAAACAAGTTATTTTTTCATTTTTCACTATTTGATCTGCCAAGGTTTCTACATCATGCAAGTGCTGCTTTAAGATTTTTTTATGAGACCAATTTTGACAGAACAAGCAGTCAAACGTACAACCATAAAGGAACGCAGCATATGAATATGTTCCGTATTCTGGTCCTTCCTTAACAGAATAAGTGGGATATCCGCTTGAACTCCCGGCCGGACAAAACCAACTATTGCAACAATTAGTTGGATTGGCATCAATATACCCATGGATATACCCTTTATTTCTTGTTGGGAATGGTAGTTCCCCGATCTTGTTTTTATGAATATTCCTCAATCCACAATAGCTTACATCATTTTCAGAAAGAATACATTCATTTAGACAAAAATTACACTTTAATTTAATGTTTGAATCTGCTTTAGGTGGTGCTTCTGGCAATTCTTCAAGTTGTCTAACTTTTTTATGTATGGAAAGAACGTGAGATTTAACGATATTCCAATCTTGATTTAATACACAATCCCTGCAGATTTGCAGGACACTAGATATACAATTATCTTTACTCCCACAAAATTTACAAGTTCCCATTTTTTATCATTTTTTCTTTAATAACAAAAATACTTGCCCTGATTTCTGATTCGGAATGTTCTTAACCATGAATCCTTCGAATCCATTTTCAGTGAATGATGAATTAAAAAGTCTTAGTTCTTCATCATTTTCAGGATAAAATTCAATTACAATCCTACCATCTGTTTTCAAAATCTTATTTAGAGATTTAGCAGTATTATTCACAATCATCTTTTTGTTTCTTAAGCCATGTTTGTCATGTGTAATGAAATTATATGCCGAAATTGAAGTAATAAAATGAATAGAATGGTTTCTTATTGGTAAATAGTTTATATCGGCTAAAATAAGCTTTAAATTATTAATGTTTAACATTTTCCTCTTTTCATTCGCTTTTGAAAGCATGTCATTAAGAATATCCACTCCGATTACTCTAAAACCATTCTCAACTAATATTTCAGAAGAAAATCCCGTTCCACATCCTAGATCCAAAATAGTTAAAGGGAGATCTTCTTCTAAATTGTAATTAGTTTTACCTAATTTGTCATCAAAAAGATAGTTAATTGTTGTTAAGGTTGTTCTTTTCTGATTTCGCTCCATCCATTTTAAATTATCATATTCATCTGCTTTATCACCTAGATATGACTCGGGAAATTTGGGTTTTGTTTTTGCCAATGCGATCACATTATCCACAAAAAAAAACAATTAAATATTCGAGATCAATATAATAGTTAAAATATATTAAAAACAATTATTCATATATAGACAATAAATTATCTTAAACTTATATTTTTTGTAAGGGATATGACAGCAAAAAAGACAATCCTAATTGTTGATGATGAGCCTGACATCGTTAATTTGACTGAGAAATTTTTGAAACTCGGAGATTTCAAAACTATTACCTGTAACAACGGCAGAGATGCCATGGAAATTGTAAAGGAAAACCATGACGAAATCGCGCTTATTTTACTCGACATAATGATGCCAGGTACTTCAGGTTATTCTGTATTAAAAGAAATAAAAACTAATGAGAGATATAAGGATATAATCGTTGTACTCTTCACCGTTAAAAGTTTTAATGAAGACATTCAGAAAGGTAAAAAACTTGGTGCTGATGGTTATTTAACAAAACCTTTTTCGGGTGTAGATCTATTAAAGTATGTAAAAGAGAAATTAAGTGCTTAGACCAAATAGGATAAAGAATAACCAATAGATCAAGAATATTAGGATTAATATACAGGTAAATTTTCTTATTTTATGCCCGCTATTTGAGCGAGACCTTCTACCTTCTCGATTTAATAATTTTGGAAAAAAATTGTGGTCATGAGGTTCTTTCTGATACCAATAAGCTGTAGAGGACCAATCAT
>CAZRKO010000234.1:0-3264 GCA_964600445.1 uncultured archaeon | reverse complement strand
TATATGGATATGGCTTCATATATAGCGTCCATTTCAAGGGCAAGGATTTTTTCGCCAATGCCTCACAGAACTCTATGGAAAATTCAAGATCCGAATTAAATTCACTGTCGCATAAGTGAAAATGTGTGTAACCTAGATCAACTAATAATTCTATTTCTTCTAAAATATTTGGTATTTTTTTGAATGAGACTTTTGTACCGGCTTCAATGCAATATGGACATTGATTTTGGCAACCAGTATGAGTAGAAAAACCCACAATCCCCTCCTTAGTTAAATATTGTTGATAATTTATTTTTTTTGCTCTAATATGAATTAAGCTATCATCTATTCCGTAATTCCAGCCATTAATAATCTTATTATCCAACTGTTCTGTTTGCCATAACTCCAAAAACTTAGGAAATGCTTTTTCACTGGGGCCAATAATACCATAGTCTGCTTGGAGATATTCTAGAATTTCATTGGGCATTGCTGAAAAACCTGCACCACCCAAGACCACAGGAATTTCATACTTTTTGACACATTCAATTAATTTTTTGAATTCGGGTAAATAAAACTCGTTATTAAAATAAATGCATGAATCAATATTACGGATAGTTAAACCAACAATGTCATAGCTCTTTTTATCAAGGATACTTTTTAATTCTTTGATTGGAAACGAAGCAAAACATAAATCCAAAATATTAACATCATGATTATGCTTTTCTAACGCTGTTGCCAAATATTCCAAACCTATTGGAATAACAGGAGGATTTAGCATTCTGTTTGGATTTATTAATAAAATTTTTAGCCCCATTTTCAAAAAAAATCGTTTTAAATTAGTCTTTAAAATAAAATATTAAATTGTTAACTTTATCAATGAAATGAAAGAATTAAATATTACCGATATAGATTTAATTTAATAAGAAATTAATGATATAATAATTGTTAATCTATTTTTTAGCTCTATATCTCTTTTTTCAGAAGATCTTTTAAGAGAATTGGAATATCATGTTTAGGATCTCCATTCATCAGGCTTTCAATAGCCGTTTTTTCATCTTTTGGATGGAAATGATGAGGTCGAGATTTCACCATCCACATGTCATCATAATTATCATAACGAATTCTGTCAAGAGGATCTTGAGAAAAGACTAATTGGTAAGAATATTCATTATAATCGTTATACCTCACATAAAGAACAAATCCACGTAAAAATGTGATTTTTAAAAACGGTCTTTCATCATCAATGAATTCTTCTTTAATTTCCGATAGTAAATCATTAAGAAGGAGCTTACGAGCAATATTAAGTTTATCTAGGGCAGACACGACTTCTTGATCCTAAAATGATTTAAATAACTTATTTAATTTCTTTTCTTCAAGCAAGAGTTGCTTGAGATCGATGGCATCATTCTCTGCTTCGGAATAAGTACCGTTTTTAGCTTTTTCTAAAAACACCGAGGCAGTGTTCTCATTCCATCTCTTCAATATTTCATTTATATGTTCTTGAATATTTCTTAATTTATAGCTGATTAAATCCTCAGCTACATCTTTATCTAAGTTTACTTTCAATATTTCTCAATACTTTAACTGTTATTCTTTTATTTAAATTTTATTTCATTCTTGACTGAATAAATTTTTTTTGTAATAATTTTAATCTATTTATAAATTAATGTTATTCAAGGTAGATATTTATGAAGCAAATTCTTGGAATTGTAGGAAGTCCACGTATAAATGGCAACACTCATATACTTGTTTCAAAAATACTAGAAGGTGCTGAGAAATGGGGTGCAAATGGAGATATTGTTTTCTTAAATGATTTGGAAATAAAAGAGTGTGATGGATGCCACTCATGTTGGAAGGGTAATGATTGTAGTAAATGTGATGACATGAACAATCTCTATCCTAAGATTATTGAGAGCGATATTATTATTTTCGGCACGCCAGTGTATTGGTATGGACCATCTGCTTTAATAAAAGCATTTTTAGATCGTTTTGTTTATTTTAATTGTCCAGAAAATAGATTAAAAATTAAAGATTTATTGGCCGTTCTCGTAGTCCCATTTGAAGAAGAAGATTATGAAACTGCTGAAATTTTAATAAAGATGTTTGAAAAATGTTTTGAATATTTAGAACTCCCGTCAATTGGAAAAATAATCGTTCCTGGTGTTACTGAAAGGGGGGAAGTTTCAAAAAAGAAAGACATAATGCAAAAATGTCTTGAGCTAGGGAAAAAATTAGCTTTATAGATTTTTCAATTTGCCTTTAAAATCTAAGTTTTTCTAGTTCAGCTTTATTTTTTAATACTACATCTTGAGTTAGAGGGAAAAATTTCCAAAAAACCAGAATTCCCACCAATAAAACTACCGCTGGAATGATTCCCTGAAGAAGACGAATTCCAAAAATTGCTGAAGCACTGTAAGGATCATTTTCGAATTCTGTTATTGTGTGAACTATTGCGAAAATTAATTCATCTAGAGTTTCAACAAGGCGAACAAGCAAAGCCCAAATTCCGAAGAGAACTCCTTTTTGGTTTTTACCTGTCTTAACAACAAAATCGTCAACCACACTCGGAAAGAGTATAGTGGATGTGAATGTGCTTAAGCCTCCACTGGCGAATCCGAGAATGAATGCCATGATAAGTAGATCATTAAGTCCCTGAAAGAATGTCAAGGGAATTAACGCAGCGCATTGTGCGAGACCCCCAACCACGAACGCTTTCTTGTTATTGTTTATTTTCTTGAGATATTTGAGCCAGAAAGGAATAGATATGAAGGTACCCAGAAGATATAGACCTAAAATAATAACATATGTAAAGGCACTAACCTGTAAAACAAAAGTAATTATATATATCATATTTGTTACTATAAGGGCTATTGTTATTCCATAACACGTTGCAAATATAAAAAATGCAACGAAACTTTTCAATTTTAATGCTTCTTTTATGGCTTTAAAAAAATTCATTCGCTTATCATGATCAGTTGAAAAATACCTATCAATTATTATTTTATCCTCGCGGTTGCCAGGAAGAGATAAAAAAGCAAAAAGAAGAGATATTATAGCGATCATCCCTCCCATTATTTGATAACTGGCTTTTTTATCACCAGGAATAACATCAATAAATAGAGCAGGTAATAACATCCCAAGGATTATAGCTAATATATCGATAGGAGTATAATATTTTGCAAAAGTCCGACGCTCTTCCTCTGTTCGAAACTTGTCGGGACGAAGCGACCCAACATTAATATGTACAAGCGTGGAAAAGGTGTCAAATACAAATAATGTTAATAA
>CAZRKO010000233.1:0-3268 GCA_964600445.1 uncultured archaeon | reverse complement strand
TAAATATATCGTATGGCCAATGTTGGAGTTTTCTTGGGCAATTGACGATCATTTTATAGGCGCAACCCATATTTTGAGAGGTTCTGACTTAATTAAGGAGGATTTCATCGAAGATTTTCTTTGGGATCATTTTGGCTGGAAAAAGGCCGAGTTTTTACATTATGGGAGACTGAATTTTTCTGGTCTTGGTGATGTGGATTATAATCTATTAAGTAAAACGACTGCTCGAAATAAAATTCAGAATGGAGAGTATGAGGGATGGGAGGATCCTCGTACTTGGAGTTTACAATCATTAAAAAAGAGGGGTATTAGACCTGAAGCGTTAAAGGCATCTTTATTGGATTTGGGTTTATCTATTAATGCCATAAACTTCTCAGTTAATTGGATATATGCAAAAAATAAGGATATCATTGATGAGATATCAGACAGATATTTTTTTGTTGAAGATCCTGTATTAATAGAGGTTGAGAATATTCCATTTCAAGATTATAAAGCAGAACCCTTATTATTACCTTCAAATCCTAACAAAGGAAAAAGAATAATTAATGTCATTGCAAAAGACAATATATTAAAAATACACATCGCTCTTTCAGATGCTAAAAAGCTGAGATTAGAGCAAATCCTTCGCCTAAAGGACTTAATTAATATTAAGATTATTGGTCTGGATTTAAAAAATAACAAGATTAAAGCCGAATTTCACAGTTCGGAATTAAATCGAGCTTATTCAATAATTCAATGGGTACCTGGAGAAGAATATGTTAATGTTTCTATTTTAAAACCCGATGGATCAATGTCTAAAGGTTATGGTGAAATTAACTTATTAAAAATTCCCCTTAATAAAACTATCCAATTTGAAAGATACGGATTCGTAAATCCTATTACATTAAAAAAAAAAGAATTATTTTGCTATTTTACTCATTAAATCCTAAGAAATCCTAAAAAAATAAAACTGTTATAGTAATTGGACTCCATGTTTTATTTAAATTAGAAATTAATAATTAGAATAACTTTATAATTTGAAATGTAAAATTATTTGAATATTAATTTATTCAAATATTATAGAAATGACTGATAAAGAAGAATTAGATTGGGATTATTGTCCTAGCTGTGGTATGAAATTTCCAACTATAGAATTGCTTAAATTTTGTACTAATTGTGGGCTCGATTTAGAATATGTGAAAGAACATAAAACTCTGCCTCCCCGGCAAGCACACCCTACCTATGTCAGTCCTACTTATTATAAATCCTACAGAGCTGTTCTTTCTGATGACGAAATTCTCTATACTAAAGGAAGAAGATTATGGGGGAATTTACCCTCTATAGGATTTCCATTATTAGCATTTATAGTTATGAATGGATTAATACTTGGAATCCTGTTTGCTTTAATTCTTATCCTTCCTAGCATTGATCTTGTTCTCAGCATAATTAATAATCCGTTTTTTATGGTATTAGCAACATTAGCGGAGTTAATATTAATTTTAATTCCTATATGGTATATAAAAAAATATCTTAATAACCCTAGTTTAGAAAATCGGTTAACTCTACTGGGTTTTACTACAAAAGGCTATGATAGAAACAAAATCTTTAAGGAAGTGTTAATAGGAATAGCCTTTGCATTCGTTGGAATATTCGTAGTTGTAGGTGCGAGTATAGGCATAGAACTTTTTTTAAGATATGTTTTTGGAGTAAGAATAATTCATGAAGGAGCTGGTAACGATGTTGAGGTCATTATTTCAGGTATGGATGTTTTCGTATTAATCCTGATGATTCTATTGATGATTTTTATTGTTGGTCCTTGTGAAGAAATTCTATTTAGAGGATTTATGCAGCGAGGGCTTGTGAGAACTTTAGGAGACACGTGGGGGATTATAATTACTGCTATAATTTTTGCTGGAATCCACTTGGTTGGCTTAATTCTCTACATTTTAGATCCTATAGTTTTTATTATCTTATTTATTTACCTGTTTGCCCCCTATATTGCGATTTCAATAATGTTAGGCTTATTGTTTCGCTGGAGAGGGGAAAATCTGGTTGCTGTTATAGTTACTCATGGTGTCTATAATTCTTTAATCATTTTAATCGCATTTTTATTTATGGCATTTTATTAATTATTTTTTTCATATATTATATCTATAATAAAAACATAGATTGCATATGACTTTAATTGAAGCTTTTAAATCAATCGCAAAATTAAAGAATGCTAATATTGGTATTGGGTTAGCAGAATCAGAAGAACATAATATTAAAGTATTACAAGCCTCTCTGAAGTTTTTAAAAGCATTTAATTCGACCATCTTTTTATTTGGTAATGAAAAAGCAATAACCTTAATCGAAAATAATAAAGACTATAAAAAAAGTAAAAAAGGAATTGAATTAGTTAAATCTAAAACGCCTGAAAATGAGATTTTCAATTTTTTAAATAATAACATTGTTAATGCTATCGTACGAGGAAATTTTAGCTCAAGTAAGTTTTTAAAGAATGTAAAGGAGATCTTTAATGTAACAGTAATAAATCGATTGGCATTACTAGAAACCTATGATGGGTTCCAGTTTTTTTATGGTCCCGTAGGTATTGATGAATGTAATAACGTCGACAGTAAAATTGATTTTGTTAATAAAGCGATTAAACAATTTGAATCATTAAATATAGAACCTAAAATCAGTATTCTTAGCGGTGGCAGATTAGGAGATATTGGAAGAGATACAATTGCTGATAAAACGATAAATATAGCCGAAGAAGTAGTTGAATATCTTAGAAAAGAAAATCCGAATTTGAGAATAAATCATGATGAAATCCTTATAGAAAATGCTATTTACAATAAGTCGAATTTAATTATTGCCCCTGATGGAATCTCTGGAAATTTAATCTACCGGACTCTAGTTCATTTAGGTGGAGGTAAAGCGTATGGCGCAATTTACATGGATCTCAAACCAGTTATAATAGACACCTCGCGGGTTGGTAATTTGAGCGAAATTTTAGGTGCTCTAATATTAGCACTTGCTTTAACAGATTAACGGGTTTCTATAAATCTATTTCAAATTTTAAAGAACTTATCTTTATTATTAGTAAGACAGAAGTTAGTACCTGTTAGATTATAACTTGACTGAAATATTATAACTGAAGCTAATAACAAATAAAAAAAAAAAATTAATTAATAATAAGATTATACCGCTTCTTCATAACATATATTAACCCTATTGTAAAGATGCCAATAATACCTAATATAATGGGAAGTTCATATCCAGGAATGAATTCACTTAGTCCATA
>CAZRKO010000232.1:0-3295 GCA_964600445.1 uncultured archaeon | reverse complement strand
GTAGATATAGCAAATATAGATAATCCGCTTGATCTCACATTCTCATTCGGAGTGCATAATAAATATATAAAAATTCCCAAACTCATGATTAACTCGGGAGAGATAGATTGTATAGTTATTTATGCTGCTTGGGCGGTTGAAGAATTTCTAGAAGTTGTTAAAAAGTCTGGTGGAGAAATTCCTGAGGTTTTCGCTCAGATGAGTAACGAAATGATGAGTAGAGCTTATTTAAGACCTATTCAAAAATTTGCTCGTAAAAAATCTGCTCCAATTTTCTATATTTGTCCACAAGGCTATTCTAATGCTTGGGTTAGAGAATTTATCAAATTGAATATTCCGATATTTGATCTATGGGATATGCCAATTAAATCTTTTGCAGTTCTTGCTAAATATTCAGAATATCATAAGAATCACACTCAAACATCTAAATCAGAATAGGATTTTTTCCACATTCTTCTTTATATATTAAAGAAGAGAATATCACCTGAAACCTTTACAAGTAATAAGTACTAAATTGTTTTAATTTATTTTAATCGAATAAAAATAATTTTTATTATTATTAAAATTGTATTTTATACAAGATAACAGAACGAACATCAAAAATTAAAGGTAGTTTAAAAAATCTGTTCTAATTTTATGTAATTGAGAATGAATAGAATCTTAAATCTTCTTATTTATCAAAAAAAACATTAAAAACCTTGATTAGATCAGAAAATAACGTAAGGAACACTCAGAAAGATAAGGATAATTATCCAGTTTCAAATAGAGAATTGGCAGAATTACTACCTGATATTATTTTTGAAACAGATATGAATTTAAATTTAGTATATGCTAATTCAATCGCGTTTAAAAAATTTGGATATACAAAAGATGAATTTGAGAAAGGAATAAATATTTCAAAATTAATAGATCCTCAATACATAGAACGAGCATCTTCTAATATTAAGGAAGTTTTAAAGGGAAAGATCACAAAACCAAACAAATATATGCTAATCAAGAAAGATAAGAGTTATTTTCATGCTAGAGTTCATTCAAGACCGATATTTAGAAATGGAATAGTTATTGGAATAAGAGGTATAATTCATGATATAAGTGAAATGGTGAAGGCTGAACAAAAGCTAAGGGAGTCTGAAGAAAAATATCGTTATCTCTTTGAAAAATCACCATTTCCCATATTTTTAACTAATACTAAAGGAGTAGTATTAGATTGTAATCCTACGTTTGAAAAAATTACGGGGCATAAAAAAAAAGATTTAATTGGAAAAAATTATGCTAAAGTCTCATTGGTTCATCCAAAATACTTGCCATTACTGTTAAAACGTCTTCAAAAACTTATAAAAGGGGAACCTCTAGCTCCTTTAGAAGTAAAATTATATAAAAAAGATAAGAGCTTAATATGGGTAAAAATTCACTCTTCATTAGTTAAGATTGATAATCATACATTTATACAAGTAATTGGAGATGATATCACATCTCAAAAGGAAGCCGAAAATAAATTAAGAGAATCTGAAGAGAAATATCGAAGTATTATTAGAGCTTCACCAAATTTGATATTTTTATTTGATGATGAGGGAACTGTAATTGAGTGTAATAGATCAGCTGAACTTTATTTAGAAGTACCAAGGAAAAAAATAATCGATAAAAAAATTTACGATTTTCTAACAAATTTAACGAAAGAAATGACAATTTCAATATTTGACCAATTTAGAATTAATATAAAAAAAGAAATTTACGATCCAATCGAATTTACTTATATTAGCAGCACTGGTCAAAGAATGTGGTATCAGCTTTATTATTCGTTGGTCAAAATAGGAGAGAATACTTATATTCATGTTGAGCTTCAAGATTTTACAAAATTAAAGGAAGCAGAGGAAATTATTCGGGAAGAAAATAAAAAATTAACGGAATTAAATAAAATACGGAAGAATTTTTTAGATACTGCTTCTCATGAGTTAAAAACTCCTCTAACGTCTGTCTATGGATCGATTCAGCTATTATATGAATTAAATAAAGATAAATTAAGCAATGAATCTCTTAAATTCCTTGAAATAGCAAAAAATGGAAGTGAAAGGCTAAAAAACTTAATGCTTAATTTGCTTGACATATCAAGATTAGAATCTAAAAAATTTATACTTTATAAAAAGAGATATAATTTAGTTGATATTTTAAAGAATTGCGTTAATGATATGAAATATTTATCATATAAAAGAAATCATTTCATAAACTTAGACTTACCTGAGGCACTATACTTAGATATAGATAAATCTGGAATAGAACGTGTAATTATTAATTTATTATCAAATGCGATAAAATATACTCCTCCAGAAGGACTAATTGAAATAAAATTACGAGAAAATGATTCCAATATAGAATTATCCGTTAAAGATAATGGAATTGGATTAACAGAAGATGAAATTAAGAAAATATTTGAAAAATTTAGTAAAATTAAAAGGTCTAAGGAGGAAGGAATGGATTTGAACAAAGAGGGAACAGGATTAGGCTTGCATATTTCAAAAGAAATTATTGATTTACATGACGGACAAATTTGGGTAACATCCGAAGGAAGAAATAAAGGATCAACATTTATCGTTAGACTTCCTATGAAATCAGTCTAATACCTTTTTAAATCAATTTTAAATATTTTTAATTTCCACTAAATTATTTATATCAATTTTAATGTATTATTATTAGAATTAAAAATGCTATAAATGTCATTATAAAAGGGTTTATTTTTGACAATAAAATTTTACAGACCGCCAAAAGCTATATTAGCTTCAGGAACTAAGGAAGGTGTTGAAATTGGGGGAGACAAAAGCATTTTAAGTGTCGATAGTCAGCACAATTTATATGATGAGGGTACAATATTTACTGAGATGAGTTGGGCAGAATTTTATAAAGAGTCGGGGCTTGAAGACCAAATAGATACCTTCCAAACCACAGAATATAGATCTGTTAGAGATGATCCAGACGCTTTAGTTAAAACTATTGTTGAAAGTATTGAAAGAATAATAAGAGAAAAAAAGCTTTTTTATGGTATTGCCGATTTTGAGGTTGATGCGTTTTTAAATCAAAATTGTGTTATTCCTGGACTAACATTAGATCATGAGATAGTTAATACACTCATGGAGGCTCATAAAAAAACAAGAGATGAAAATTTATTCCCAGAAATTATCATTGATACAGCTGGAATTAATAAAATTAAATTTGAATTTCAAGGAACTAATAAAAAGAGCTTGAGGATTTTTGGATCGAGTTTAGAAGATATTTCTGATAAATTGCGGATGGCAAAAGGTTT
>CAZRKO010000231.1:0-3307 GCA_964600445.1 uncultured archaeon | reverse complement strand
GGGAGCCTTTCTAATCCTATAGATTTGCCGTGGATCTCCTCTTCTGACAAATATCTTGATCTTGCATTAATTGCCATCACAGAAGACATAAATCTTGTTATGATATTAACCGATGCTTGGGAAGAGTTTGAAGGTGCAGACCATTTTCAAAAGTATTATAATAATTTATTGAAAATCCGAGAGCATACAGAATCAATGAATAATATTTTTGTCTTGATTTTGCCTTCTTATCCAGCACGAAGACGTAAAAAATATTATGGCAAGCTTATGAAGGATAATTTCGTGGTATATCCTTCTTTTCGAAGAGCCGCAAAGGCATTCTTAGCTCTTTATGAATATGGTAAGAAAATTGAAAATTTAAAATCGTGATATGGCAATATTACATGAGTATTTCTAATTTTAAAAGATTTGATCCTTAAGAAATATTGTCATCGGAAAGATAATAATAGGAGATATTAATAAACTCATCGGCGAGTTTTTCAGTTTATTACTAATTTTACGGGGTGTTTCAATATAAATGAAACAAATTATATTGAATTACTAAATTACAACGTGACTAAATATGGCGATCGCAAAGACAACTAATCGCATTGAATTAAAGTCGGATAAACAAATTAACATTCAGTTCATATGCCCAGTCTGCAAATCTGAAAAAGAGCTGTCAATAAATAAATCAATCATTAATCAAGCAAAACAATTAACCACAATATCGATACCTAGAAATAAAATCTGCCAACACCATTTTCAAGCATTTGTGGATAAGAATTTTAAAGTTAGAGGATACCAAAAAGTCGATTTTACTTTTGACTCTGATTCTATAGACGACAAGAGTATTTTTGCTTATAACGTTAAACGAGATGATAATGAGCTCTTTAAAAATTTGATAATGAGATCAAACTACATCGAATATTGTCCTGAAGATGCGGAAAATCATAAGAGAGAAATTCAAGACAAATATTATCGTCAAAAGAAAAAAAATGAAACTTCAAAAGTGAAAAAATTGCGAATAGAAAAAAAAGAAATGACTCTTGAAGAAATTTATGAGCAATTTTGGGAATTTATCGATGATGACAACCATGAATTTCGAGAGTTTATTATAAAAGATCAAAGAAGAGGTAATATAATTTAATGACAGAAAGTATTCTTAAAGAAGGTATCATATTGGATGATTTCATAAATTGCGCTTTTTATGAAAAATGTACTCTACCAAAACGGAACACTCTATGCGACCACTTTCCAGATTATACAATTTGCCCCGAATATCAAGCAAAAAGAATCAAATTAACACATCAAAAATAAAATTCTTAAAATTTATTATATTTATTTTTTATATTATTATATTAATAATAAAAAGTATTTAGCAATCTGTGTCTAATGAATCCATCTCTAATCATTTCTGGGAATTTTTCTATTTTCATAAATAATATTTAATATAGAATCTGTTTCTTCTTTCGAACCCTTCCATGTTCCTGCTAAAATTATAATTTCCTTTTGTTCTGGTTCTGCTAATAATCGCAAAATTAACTCCGTAAAAGATTCTCCCGTTCTTTTTTTATTCTTCAACATATTATAAGCCTCATCTGGAAGGGAAATTGTTTTAAATCCCATTAAAATAACCTCTTATTACAAATTAATTTCTATTACGATCTATATATACAATTCTCTATATGCTCCTGAAGAGGTATTAACTACTAAAGAAGGAGCTATAATTATTAAAAAAGCTAAAATATTTGAAGGTCCAAGTGAATTTGAAGATTACTTAGCAGAAATCCATTATCAAGATTTTAAATTAAAAATTATAGGTGAATCCGTCTGCTAATCCCTTTAAAAAAAAAATTCCCTTCCCCGTGCTGCCCGCTCCTTCTAAAATAAAAAATATATTGCAAAACTCCATTTTCTAAAAAAAATGAATACAACAAATAAGTCAATATATATTTAAGCTTATTTTACTATATTATTTAATAGAAAATGTCAGATATTATTGAGAGCAATCCCGAAATACTTGGAGGAAAGCCAATTATTAAGGGAACACGTATACCTGTTGCTTTAGTTTATGAACTTATTGGTCTAAACTATTCACTTGATCAAATTATTGAAGAATATCCACACCTCAAACGCTCAATTATTTTAAAAATTCTTGAAATTGGAAAAGAAGCAAATAACTACTTAACTAAAGTGGATATTGAGAAACTAATAAGTAAAGAGGTATAATTTATCCTGAAGTTTCTTCTTGATGAAAAAAAAAAAATTCTCATATATGGAAGTATGTAATTTAAGGTTCATCATTCATTTCCAAAATAAATATTTCAAATTATGACTTGGTAAGTTAAACACTTCTTTATCTTGGATAATTAATACCTAAAAAATTCATCTCATATAAGATTTTTTATTGAGTAATCAATTATCATCATCCAATGCATTCGAAGTAACCCAATTGAGATCATAAACTGCCTCATATGATCTCAAATGTTGATCATTTCTATCGATCGGATTTTAGTACTAAAAAATTTTAATTAAAAAGTTGTCAATTTTTTTTGTCGATTGGATCTGGTTGATCATATTGCTCGGATTTAATGTGATCAACCAACATATTTAAATATAAGTAATGTTAATCTTAATATAAGTACTTAATTTTTTGAAGGTTCCGAAAATTAAGGAAATTAATATATACCTATAAAAAATTAAAAATATAAATTAAAATTTAGTGGAGGAATGAAAAGATATGGCAGCTTTCGCATGGTCTCCTTTGCGCGCTTTGATGAAAAAAGCAGGTGCTGAAATCGTAAGCCGCGCAGCAGTAGACAAATTAATGGATTATCTTGAGGAATATGCAAAGGAATTAACTGGATGTGCCCTTGATATTGCCAAACACTCAGGAAGAAAGAAAGTAACTCAGCAAGATATGAAGATTGCGATTAATTTGATTTAAACGATCAATCTTGCCCTTCTTGAGTTTGGTAAATCCTTATGGGCTTAAAAACTAAATAATTTTTTTTTTATTTTTTATTACTGGATACCAATAAATATTTTAGAATTTCTAAAATTTCTTAATATAAGCATCTTTGCCATTTAATTCGATAGGTGAATTGCTTTCTATTAATTCTAAATATTTTCATTATACTCACCTAAGACAGTTTCATAAAATTTAATCTTACTTTTAGTATTCTTCCATTAAACAATATTATCAGTATTAATAATTTTAAAAAGGATTTATGTTAAGATGAAATATATTTAGAATTTATTGAGATTAATTATGACTTATGATGTAGTAGTTTCGGGAGCAGGTCCCGCAGGTTCTAAGTGTGCT
>CAZRKO010000230.1:0-3313 GCA_964600445.1 uncultured archaeon | reverse complement strand
AGGGATTCTATGTAAAGGATAAAATTTTAGAACCATTAATTAATTTTGTTAATAATTCTGAAAATAGCACTTTTTATCACCCTCAGAATGGAATTTATGCTAATTTCAGTGAAATTAATCTAATTGATTATTTTCTATTTAATTTTTTTATACTTCATGGAGACTTTTGGGATAAAAATTATTTTATTGCGAGAAACTCACATGATACACTATTTTATCTTATTCCTTGGGATTTTGATATTAGCTGTGGAGAAAATGGAACCACTACCTATGATAATACTTCTAAACCAATACAAGAGATTCGTTCAAAAAATAGACTTTATGATAGATTATTATATAATCAAACTTTTAGGCAAAATTGCACTAACCGCTGGAATGATTTGCGTAAAAATATTTGGAGTAATGTGTCGATTTCCAACACAATATCTAGTATATATAGTGAATGTAGACCTTTTATACAACAGGACTTGAATCTCTGGAAGCAATCATTTAATGCAGAAAAATATATTAACCAATTAAAAGATTGGACATTAGACCGCCTTGATTTTTGTGATGTCTATTTCAATAATGATTTCTTATAGGATGTTTCATGCATTATTCATGGTTTCAAATAATTAAGCAACACTAACCTTTGAGATTAAATCCTTCTTTTTCTTTTTTTCTTCTTTATATTCTTCTTTTTTCTTCTTATAATCCGCATGTCTTAATTGAAATTCCCTATGTCTTTTTAAGGATTTCTTCTTCTTTTTTAAAAACTCTTTCTTAGCCTTTTTATATGCCTTTTTGGCTTTTTTATATGCCCCTCTGGCTTTTTTGTATCTTTTGTATTTCTTTTTTATTTCATGTCTAAGATTAGGACTTATCTTTTTTATTCCTATTTGGTTCAATTGCTTTTTAAATTTTTCCAATGACTCAAATCTAATAACAATGATTCCTAACTCACGAGCAGGGATAAGATTTGCTAGTTTATCGTCAATAAATATACATTTTTTAGGTTTCGTATTTAATTTTGTTAAAACATACTTATATTTCTCGATATTAGGTTTAATAAGGCCTATTTCACTTGATAGATATACATTATCAAAAGAATCGTAAAAACCTCTTAGTTCATTTGATTTTGCATGAATATCATATGTATTGGACATTAAACTGACAATATAACCTGCTTGATGAAATCGTTCTATTATTTCTTCCATTTCGGTAGATAATTGAGTAACCATTGTATATATTTGGAACCAAAGTTCTAAATAATAATCTAAATTTGCTTTTTTAGCTGGTAAAGCCCCATCTTTTTTTTGAAAAGGATAATAATATTTATCTAGCATTTTCTCTAAAAACTCTCGAGATGAAATGATTCCAGAGCTTACTTGTCGTCTTAATTTTCTAAAATGTGAATCTTCTGTACGAGGTATGGAAACATTCAAATCCGCTTCAATTATATCAAATAAATTCTTTAAAACAAAAGTCTTTTCAATCATAACCCCTCCAAAATCAAAGATTATATGTTTAATTTTATAAAGCCTAATCTTTTGCTTTCCAAACATATCTGTTATAGAACTAAACTCTAAATCCTGTAGCTTATCTGGGTCAATCAAGGTTATAAGAATCTCTTATGAATAATTAATTCACTATATTTTATGATTATTAAATTTTAAATCTTCATATCTTTTTAATATAAGATTACAGATTTTAGGAGCGGGATTTTTATCACACCTCCAATTTGAGAATTCTGGAAAAGAACCCGGATCAACAATATAAATTTTATTAGTAATATATTCTCTAACAATATCTAAATGGCCGAATAATAGATTATAATGAGTTTTCCATCTTATTACAACTTCTCTTATATCCTCATTATTATCATTAATTAGAATCATATCTACATGCTCATTTGATAGAGGAGGTTTTTCTAAAATACATATCTCATCGTCAATAAAATAGACTAAATAATGAGTACCTTTAATATATTTTTCTAAATATAATGGTTGATCATTTTTTGCCTTTAAATCGTCAAAAGAGGTAATTTTTCTCACTCCTCTGCTTCCAGAGCCCATAATTGGCTTTATAATTAAAGGAAAATCACTTGGTTTAAGTCGATCATGTAATGTTTGAACCATCCCATAGTAAAATTCGGGTAATTTTAAACCCGTTTTCTTTAGTAAATAATGTGCTTCTATACGATTTTTATGATTATAAATCATATTTGGGTTTGGAATTACCGGAATATTATTCTTCTCTAAGTAATGACCAGCATAGATGTAAATTATTTTTTTTGATTTTAGAATAAAAAAATCATTTTCAAACAGTGTTTCATTAATGCACAGATTTTTTAATGTATAGATTGTAACAATGTGTCCCGCATTTTCAAAAAATTCTTTCATCAAACCTGTCATGCCGGTGGTTTTTTTTGAGAGCATTCCAATTTTCATAGTAATTTCACAAACTATCCCTTTTTTGCTTGTTCTAGTAAATAATTTCCAACTATTTTTGGACCATTCTTAATATAATTAAAATTTGGCGTACAATTTATGTCTGTTAAATAGAATTGCCCACTTTTATTCTGAAGAAAATCTATTGATGTGATTTTTAAACCAGTAGTTTCAATTGCTTTAAATGCTAACTCTTTTAATTCTGGAATTTCATCAATTTCTCGCCTTGACTCCATTTTATTAGGATTAATTAGTACTGGTATTTGTTTGTAATATAAATTTTGTCCCCAATAATATATACTTTATACTCCCATTTGCTTTTAATAAATTTTTGATAATAGAGAAATTGATAATTTTCCATATCTCCATAAAACCCGTTATTTATTTCATTTAAAGCTCTCTCATCGCTTACTTTTATAAATCCATCTCTTTTTTCAATATTCGGTTTAAATTTGTAATGTTTTTGATCTATAATGTTTTTTATGATGTATGATTCAAAAGGCGGTGAACAGTCAGCTGGAATCAAAGAAAAATCGGGTACTGGGATTCCTGCATTTCTTAGTAATACACTATTCATAAATCTATGTACCGCATTCCAAATCCCTTTATAAGGATTGATTACTGGAATTGCCGTCTCTTTTTCAATTAGTTTTACTAAAGCTAATATTAAATCTCTCTTCCCTTTTACAAAAAACAGGTCCTCATCAAAAGAAAAGTTAGAAGATTTTAATAAATATGATTCTTCAATATATATAGAAACTTCCGCAATTGATTTTAAGTATTTTAAAAATTCAGAATCAGTAAATAAATGATATCTATCGATAATTATTCCAATCTTTACTTTTTTCATGACTTCTCAATATAAATAACAAATATATTTATAT
>CAZRKO010000229.1:712-3315 GCA_964600445.1 uncultured archaeon | reverse complement strand
TAATTTCTCCGCGTTGATCTTTATTGTGTAATTGAGCAACATGGATTACTTTACTACCGAAAATCTTAGCAATCGCCTTATAAGAAGGTTCACCATCGGTGATAAGAATTTTAAGCTTTTTTCTACAGGCTTCAGGGATTTTATTGAATGCTTTAAGAATGAATTCCTTTAGTTCTCCCTCGTCTACTGGACCTGTAGAAAGTGTTTCATAATCATTATTGATAAATACAATTTCCACGTTGGAATTACCCCAAGATCCCATATAGGTCTCATCTCCTAATATCACTCCTCTTGGAAGGTCTTTTGTTTTCTGTTCAATTATCTCTGAATTCTGCTGAAATACCTGCAATACAAACGATTTCTTAAATTTACTTAACTTATCTTGAGGAATTTGCCATCGGGTTGCTATTCCAGTGAGTGGATATTTATAAAAAAATAGCTCATAAAAGATCTTTTTAATTTTTTCTTGATAAAGTAATAATTCTATCATGTCAAGATCCTTTCCAAACCGCTTCCCACATTGTGAACATTGGATTCTATGATCCTTGTTGTGCTCTGAGGTATTAAATCCATCCCATGTAATAGAGCCCACATGGGCGCACATATGTTGATAAGTAGATTTTAAGTTCCACTTTTTCGGACCAGAAAAAAAATTTATTCGCATTATTTCATCTAAATCAGGATAACTCATTGTTTTCTCCTACCAATTTTTAACGTCTAATTAATATTGGGGAGATCTTTTATTTTAATGTTTCTCCGAAAGCTGAGACGCTTAACTGCCCAAAGAATGATAGTTCATGTAACAAGAATGTAACAGATCCAAAGGTTTATATGATATCCATCTAAATTTTTACAAAACAAGTAAATGAAAAAAAATTGGGTTATCACCTAAAAGGCATTAACCCCAAAAAAATTATTTTAGAGATTAAATTGCAGGATCAAATGGCTTCTATCTTTTTTGCCTCCCATCTTTTTTGCTGCGCTACCATTCGCAATATTTTCGGCACCTACAGGCCATGAACCTTTTGTTATGTAGTGAGGAGTCTTTCTATCTTTTCCCTTTAATGAAGTCATTCCATACATTAACATTGCGAGATATTTTCTCCTGTGTTCAGGATGGACAACCCAAGCATGAAAACTAATCGAATCAATTTCTCCTTTCTTATTATGCGTGAATGGATCCGGAATGACATACCCGCTGGCGACCATCCTATTTGTTTCTTTGTGACGAACAATCCACATCATCCAATCCGCACCATGTGTATGAACAAAATCAACCAAGTTATCGAAATAATGACCTGCTTTTGGCGTTATTTGGGCTGAAGGAGGCATGAAGTCTCTATTTAATGCCACATATTCCTCTTTGCACAGCATCATCCCTTCTTTTCCAGGATTAATATAAATATAAGGATAATCTCCTGTGTCAAATGGATTAGTGTTGTAATTTCCTTTATTTATACCCATACCAATTAACTTTCGATCTTTATGGGGGTCCATTTTTAATGCGGCCATATCATAACGATCTTCTTGAAACAATACTTCAAATCCCTTTTGAAAGAAGATTTCCTGATAAATTGGTGGATTAATCGGTGATCCTATAAACAAATCTTTTTTACTTCCTTGAACCATGAATCCCCATCCAAAAATCATAGTAGGCACGTTAATGGGTCCTCTGATTTCATTATAACCGTGTTCCTTAGCATAATTAATAAGCTCATCAACCAATATGGCAATCTTATCAGGATCGTGATCATACACTCCAAAGAACCCAAAAAACAGGATATCACTTCCATCATTATATAATAATGTTATGCCAACAATCTTGTCTGATTTGTTTCCGAAATATGCGTTATCGAAATCTTCTTCTAGAACGAGTGCTTCTGCGCCATAGCTGGTAATATCTCCTAAAATATATTTGTGAAATTCAGGTAGGAGGGGTATGCTGATCCCTTTATGGAGATGCTGTAAAATTTCTCGCGGTTCTGTTAAAATCCTCGTATATATTTTGGATTTTTCTATTAATTCTAAATTTTGCATTTTTTTTATCTACCTTCTCTTTGATTACGACAATTTGAAAGGTCATAGATTTATTCTTCCAGTTCTATTTAAAGAAAAAAAAATTTGGATGGTTGCAAAATCCAGTGATTTTCGAATGATTAACTTATTTTCGACAAATTTGGTTTTTTTTCTTTAAATATTAAGAACTGATTTTAATCTAATCGTGATGATTTTTGGAAAAAAGATTTAAAATGATGAAATTTGTTATCTAAAAAATTAAGCGCCAAACCATATATATCACAAGATTTATTGTTTTGTAAGAATATTGACCAATTTCTTAAGCCTTTTAAAAATTTAATAAGTACGGATTTTAATAATGGAATATCTTTAAACTTTGAAATATATCATAGATCACATACTCAGAAAGTAAGTCCAATTCTAACATTGGCTAAGTCCGAAGATGCGAAAGAAATAATAAAAATATATAAAGAAATATATGAAGGTAATTATCCCTATAAAGAAATGGAAGACGAAAATGAAGTTCGCAAAATGATAAAGAGTTCAGACCATTATTTTATTTTATTTAAAGATTATTTAGAAAATAT
>CAZRKO010000229.1:0-702 GCA_964600445.1 uncultured archaeon | reverse complement strand
CATAACCTTTGTTCTTGATTTTAAAATGAGAAGAGGCTATATTAGAGGATTTATGTTAAAAAAGAAATATCAAGGGTATATTGATGTAGTAAAAGCTATGATAGGTTCAATGATCGGGATGTGTAGCACATTTAAAGATAAGATTTTTATGTGGTACGTCGAAAATCGAACTGCTCACGCGAAATCACAATATTCTATGTGGATTTGTGGAATTCGACCTATAGGTTTTTTCCCTAATAAAGATATTTTCCATAACAAGGTGGAAACAGATTTAATGCAAATCATATACGATAAAAGAGCATTAAAAAAATATCGGCGTAAGGATTATCCTAAAATTATTCCTGAAATTTTAGACTGCTTTTTGTTTTCTAATGCAAGATATAATTTAGGTTCTATAGAATTAAAATCTACTCGATTCGATTTAAATCCAATAAAAATAGCTAAAATAAAAAGAGTTTTAACTAAAAAAATAATTAGAAACAAATTAGGATATGAGACTATAGTTTTCTCTTTAAAAGACTCAGATTCTTATTTTAAATTTTTATACACTCCAACAGTCCAAAATTTCGAAAAAACAGAATATGAAGTGAGAAACTTAGAAGAATTATATATATTCGTTCAAGAGTTTAAAAGATGTGCATTTGAATTAGACATCCGTTATATGGAAGTTTTTGTTTCAGCTTATAAACCTGATCATCAAAA
>CAZRKO010000228.1:0-3333 GCA_964600445.1 uncultured archaeon | reverse complement strand
AAACCGCTTTAAATACTTCTTGTAAGAATAGAATAAAAAAATTTTTATATATAAAACGTCTTACTTTATTTATAAAGAGATGTAATAAAAATGACCATAATCAATTTCAAAGTTGATGAAGAGAAAAAAAAGAAAATTGAGCAAATAGTTGAAATAAAAGGATACAAGAGCGTCAGCGAGTTTATTAGAGAAGCTATCGAAGATAAAATGAATCTTCAAGCTATCGTCGATGATTTTGTAAGAGAAAATCCTCCTTTGGACGAAAATAATATTAAAATTCCCGATTTTATACCAGATGGAAAGTATTTAGGTATTGCTCGTAATGAAATAGTAGTAATTGGCGATAGTATTGAAGAAGTAATGGAAAAGTTATATACTAAATTCCCTCGAGCAGCTTCAGGTATCCTAAGAAAAGGGAAAAAGATGCCTAAGTTTGAAACATTATTTTCTCTATTTTCAGTGGAAAATACTAAATGTTATAATCAATCAAAATTTGAAAGTAACTTTTTTCCTATTTTAGAGATTTCAGTGGAAATTAATGGAGTTCCAAAACAAATTCTAGGTTTAGTCGATACCGGTGCGTCAATCATGGCTTTAAATAAAGAGTTATTCCAAAATCAGGACTTAGCACCAGTTCGAACGAGTGAAATTTTGACGGCAAACGGAATAATACAGTTGCCAATATACAATAGCAATTTTAAATATGATAATCAAGTTTTAAATTTGGATTTTACTCTTACAGATTTAGCCAATCCCCTTAAAATCCAAGCATTAATAGGAAAAAACTTCATAGATAAATTTAATTTGTTACTCTTAGGAAATGAAAAATTATTTTGTCTTCAGCCCCTAAAAAAGTAATTACATAAAATTGAGATTGAAATAAGTATTTTATCATTCGTTTCATATCTCGTAAATGATACTAAACTAGTAAGAGTAGGGAATGTTCATCTAAAAGAATTTTTTTATTGCTTTTTTATTAAATACTTGCAGCGCTTTCTTTTAATATTGTTTTTGAATTGCAATTGTTTAAAAACATTAGTTCTAGTAATTATATAGACAAAACCATCAAACTTGAATTAAATTAGAAACGAGTAAGAGCCAAGAGATAAAACGCATAAGGCAAGTGAAATGAATTTAAGAGGTGGTAAATGCGAAGTGGGTTAATAAAATAGATGGCTTAGTTAAGGAGGGTAATCTAAAAACTGCCTTACAAGAATTAGAAAATATTTTTAAATTAAAACCATTTAATAGAATTGCGCTTAAGAAGAAAGCTGAAATCTATTACATGCAAAATAATTTACAAGAATCCTTAGAGACTTATGAAGATTTGATCTCTTACTACAAATCCAAAGAGGAGCCGTTAAGGCAATTTGAACTTCTTAAAAATATAGGAAAGATCTATGGATTACTCAATAATTCCAATAAAGCAATAGAAAATTATAATAATGCTCTGGAAAAGTTTAATTCTCTCGAAAAAGAGAGACAGAAAGAATTTCTGGAAGAAAAAATCTTTTTACTATACGATCTGGCGGCTTTTTACTCTAAACTTAACCAATATACTGAAGCATTAAAATTTTATGAAGATCTTTTTCAATTACATTCAAAATATGGGGCACTGGAAGGCATTGCTGACGATTTATTTGAGATCGCAAGCATTCACTATAAAAAAAAGGATTATGATAAATCCCTGCTTAATTACTATGAATCATTAAAAATCTACAATGAATTGAAACTTCCAGGTCAAGAAGGGATTGTTCATTACTATATTGGAAAAATTCTCCATTTGCAAGAAAACGCTAATGAAGCGTTTAAACATCTTGATAAAGCTCTAATGATCTTTACCAAAATTAGTTTGGAAATGCCCTTTGAAGTTGTTGAAGAAAATGAATATTATTTAAAAGCAAAAACACTTTGGGATGATATCAAGAATAAGAGAAATATTTGAAAATACGTGAGAATTTATAAACCATAACTTAGATTTATTTAATTATTAAATATCCTTTATTTTGTAATAATTTTACAGATTCTGGCAACGTTATCAAGAAATTCCCTTTAGGAAAGTATAAATACTTTCATATCGTAACTCTCAAATAGCTATAAAAAAAATTATTCGAATTAAAAAACCAATTTAAAAACAAAAACATTTCCTTTATGATGGTGAGAGTATATAATTATCACAAAAAAAATATCAGGTATAGAGGGAGATAATATGGCTCTATTATGTGGTTATTGTGGTTACTGTGGAGCAGAGCTCGCCTGGAAAGGGAAAAGAACCTGGAAAAGAAAACGAATTGTACATATTAATATTTGCCAAGATCCATCTATTACCTACTTTTGTAATCGGGATTGTAAATTAAATTGGATTTTTAAGAGACCCGGTTTGAAGCCTGAGCACGATATCAACGTTGATTGGGTTAAAGAAGAAGTAAAATCTCTTTTTGATATAGCAGAAATTGAGGATAACACAGACGACTTAGATAAGTATCTGAAAGATAACAATTTAAGGATAGTTAGGGAAGCTTGAATAATGGAAATAACGAGAATATAGCTCTCAGATGTATAAATATAACTCCTAAACCTTGAGATATTATTTTGCTTCCCTTTTTTAATGATACTTTTTTAATGATTTAGCATATTCCTTTAGGATTAATATAATTTTTCTATCATTAAATTTATATTACAATTTTTCTATTATTTTTATAGAATGACCACAATTTCTATTTCCTTAGATGAAGAATTAGTGGAATGGTTAGATCAACTTATCAAAAGAGGAGTAATTAAAAACCGATCCGAAGCGGTTAGAGGGGGAATTTTCGCCTATGTTCGAGAAAAACTATGTATTGGGTCTAGAGAAGAACTATGGGAATATCTTAAGCAGAAACAAAAGAAACCCCTTCAGAGTGGAGTAGAAGCAATCCGGGCGGTACGAAAGGAAGAATAATGCCCATTTATATTGATACTAATGTGTTTTATAATGCATATTGCCCAATTGAAGACAGGTTTGCTGCAGATTGGCTTTTAAAGCAAATGGACCCGGAATTTCCAGGAATCACTTCTGAATGGACAATTGCAGAAATGTTTAGAGCTTTTAAAAAGCAAGTTAATTTGGAAAGAATCGAAGAGCGGGATGCCCAAATTACAATAGATTTATTTTTAAGCGAATTAGGTGAATACGCCCAAAAAAAGAAAATCATTTTAATTCCCGTAAAAAGGGTTTTCATAATGGTTAGCCGAACTTTAATCTTTAATCAGAACCTTTATGCAGCAGATGCAATCCATGTGGCGAGTGCAACCGAAATGAAAGTTGATGCTTTTATTACATTTGACAGTAAT
>CAZRKO010000227.1:0-3355 GCA_964600445.1 uncultured archaeon | reverse complement strand
TGCGGATTTGGCGCAGATTAACGAGCTAGTTCAAACAAAATTGGAACTCGGTGCGAAGGGAATGACTAGTATTTCAATCCTCGGTATAAAATACATGATTGTAGATAATACTGAAGAAAGGAAGATAGGAACCAATATAACTGGTAAAGGACATTTGATTATAGCTCCCATTCCTATTGGAGGTACTGGCGCGTTGGTATGCTATATTAATCCTCAAGTGGGTCCACGCGACGCCTTATTCGCAGTACAAGATTATGCTAAGAAGCTTTCAGAGATTATATAAATAATCAATAATTTTTTTTTACTTACCTTAGAGAATTCCAGTAGTTCTTTAAGAGATTCTCTAATTTTGATTTGATTTGTAGTACTCCCTCCATTTTCGATTCATTTGAAAAATTAATTTTTTCAAAAAGTGGTTGTTCATACTTCTCATTTAATAGACCACTTATAACAGCCTGAACGCAGAATGGTAAACCTATGAGACTATACCCTCCTTCTAAAATAAATGCTAATTTGCCTTCACAGACTTCCTTTGCTATGCGTAATATTCTTTCGGCAAACTTGTTATAAGAGATGCTCGTTAAGAAACAATTTCCAATAGGATCGGCAAAATACATGTCAAATCCCATTGCTACGATGATGAGATCTGGTTTATATTCTTTTAGAATTGGTTCCAGTAAATCTAGAAATACTAAAAATTCGTCATCCTTAATCCCCGCTGGAATCGGAAAATTAATATTTTTGCCTAATCCTTCTCCTTCTCCTAATTCATTTATAAATCCAATATCATTCTCTAAGAAATCAAATTCGTGGATTGAAAAATAAAGCACGCTCGGATCGTTGTAAAAATATTGAACAAGCCCATCTCCAAAATGATCGTCAATATCTACTATTGCAATTTTCTTATTATAGTTTAATTCTTTTCTCAAATATAAAATGGTATTTGCTATATTATTGAATATACATAACCCAGAGCCTTTTTCGCGTAAGGCATGATGTCCGGGAGGTCTTACAAGCGCAACAGATTGAGATATCTCTTTTGTAATTACCTTTTCAATTGCCTCTATGGCTCCACCTACCGCTTTTTTTGCTAAGGAGAATGTATCCTTTGTAATGAACACTTCCTCACTAAGAATGCCGCTTCCAAAAGTGGAAAGCCGCTTTACCGTATCGATATAATACTTAGTATGAGCTAGATTCAATAGCTCCTCATCTATTAACTTCGGTTCAAGTTTAATGATTCTTTTGTCTTCCCATAATTTTATTTTATCAAAGTATTCCAAAATTACTCTTATTCTGAGAGGATTTTCATAGGAAAGAAATATCGGATGTGGATAGGGGGGATTGTTTTTTAATGCAAAATCTTCATCAATAACAATCCCAATCTTCTGATCTGCAGTCATAATCCAAAATTAAAAATATGCAAATTTACCTATGTATTATAATAGAATTTATATACATTTATTTTAAATAGATACTAATTCTTATGGTAAAAAACGGTATGTGAAGATTATGATAGAAATATTCTTTAGTTTTGTTTTGAATGCACTACCACTAATCATTTTAATTGTTCCTTTATTTTTTATTTGGAAAAAGAATATAGGGAAATATTATTTTAGAATTATCGCAGGTGCTATCATCTTTTATTTAATTTATTGGGTTCTGCCGATAATCTTTCAAGTAGGTCAAGCCCCTAATAAACTAGTTACTGAGGAAAGTGAGAGTGAAAATTTTGCATTGGGAATCAGATATATGGCTGCCCATATAGGATCGTTATTTGCTATGTTTGCCTTTTATCCCCTTGTTACTTTACCTTTTATCTTCTTTGTAGCACCATTTATTTCCTTTATTTTGTTATGGAATCATCTTAGAAGCGAGGAAGGTACTATTAAAGAAAATTTGAAGCATCTCACATACGAATTTGATCAAAGCCCATTTGATAAAATCCGAAAGGAATTAATTAGAAGTGATTGGAAGAGGGAAAAAGAAATATTAAAATTAATGATAGTTCTTTTACCCATCTCATTATATCTTTTGCAAACAATTTTAGATATTTCTGGCTTACAAAATATATCTTTAACAACGGGCGAGTCTGCTTTAGGGTGGTTTATCGAGATTTTACTTGTATATATTGCAACTTTTATATTTAGCATCGAATTGTTATTTTCGAGTAAAATTGCAATAAAAGGGAGGTACTGGGGTGAGAGCATGCGCGAACAAACTTACAGGTCTCTTTACAGTGTTGGCGCGCCGATATCAATTTTGTCTCTTATTCTATTTGTGGTTCAATACACGGCTTCTATATTCATTATAATTTATTTTTTCGCATACTTCATCATGGTTTCCATAATCTTTGTGCTATTCCTGAAAATTTTTGAACCCATCTCGATACTGATATTTGTAAAAATTATTGAAAATTGGAAAAAAAGGAAAGATAAAACGCAGAAATTTAAAGCCACAAATTGGTATTACATGTTGGTCTCAAGTGCGCTGGCAATTGGTATCTTTTTCCTTTTATCTATGCTGGTTTTTAATACTCTATTCGCCAGGTTTGGTGAAGAGCAGAGCGTTATAATAAATTCAGCAAAATTTAGCTATAAAAATCCTACTTTAAGAAATTCCTTTAGATTTGACCTTATGAATATATTTAATGTAGTTGTATTAATTATAATCCCGATATTCATAACAGCTTATCTTTTTGCCTATAGTTTAAAATATTTGAGAAGTACTGTTATAGGAGTTGCCGTCTTTTTCCCGATTGTTATGATTTTTTCTATTATATTTTATTATATTGGGGCAAATCCCTTAATAAATTTCGCCCCTGAAGAATATTGGCTCACAGGACAATTAAGTTATACTGATGCTTTCGGCTTTAATTTCTATACTTTTAGAACAGCCGCGTTTGATGCCAATTTATTTCCTGAAGGTGAAATTACATTATTAGGTGTGTTGGCTCTGCCCTATTTATTTACGAGATATCTTTTGGCAACGATATTTTGGGGTTTAATTATTTTCTATTTTAGAAAAGATTTCAAGGTAAAAACAACTTCTATTGACGATAAATTCGTGGAAAAAACGTTATTTACCACCATTGGTGATTTCTTAACTTATGAAGAATATCTTGATGATACCAATCGATATTTAATTTCTAAAAATATTAAAATTGCCGATGAAAACATAGTACAAGAGAATGAAGAAGTCAAAAGCCTACTAAATACGTTAGAACAAGATAAATTATTAAAAGAGATTTTACCTACGGTTGAAACCGAGAAAAAGCAACTCTACCGTACACTGAATTATCTTTTTAAGACAAATGAAATTAAGATCTGGGAGCCCGAATTTAGCAATACGTTTG
>CAZRKO010000226.1:0-3360 GCA_964600445.1 uncultured archaeon | reverse complement strand
AATTTATATTTTTCGTTAATGTATTTCATACTTTAATAATTAGAAAGCTAAATTCGTAAAAATAATAAATTAAAATAGATTTTTTAATATCATTAACATAAAGTATAGAATTAAGAAAACACTCTAATAATTGCAGCTGTAGCCTAGTTGGTAAGACGCTGGCCTTGAGAGTTTTTCATACTCACGAAAGCCAGTGCGCGTTAGCGCTCGGGGGTTCGAGTCCCTCCAGCTGCGTTATTTAAGAAATGAATTTATAACAATGAAGCAATGGGCTATTGGCGCAGTCAGGTAGCGCATCCGGCTCTTAACCGGCAGGTCGGGGGTTCGATACTTCTGTTCGAAAAGAATGGATGCGAAATTCCCTCATAGCCCGCTTTACTTTTTTTAAAATATTGTTTGCTGATTGAATTAATGAATCTTTTATAAAGAATAAATCTCATAAAAACAAGCAAAAAATAGAGCGAAATTTAAACTTCTTTTAGGAAATTTGTAATTTCTTAAACACAATCTCAAAATCGGAAAAGTCAAAAGGTTTTAGTATGTATCCGTCAGCGCCGGACTCTTCCAATTTCTTTTCTACCTCAGATTCGGGAATGGCAGTTAAAAAATAAAGTGGAATTTCTTTAAGTTCTTCATTTTCTTTAATCCTTTTGCAAAGCTCATACCCGCTCACATCTGGGAGAATTATATCTAATAAAATTAATTTAGGACTGGAATTATTTAATTCTTCATAACCTTTCGTCCCACTGATGGCGCCCTTACAAATTACTCCTCTACTTTCAAAAAAGCTTTTTATTAGTCGAATTGTAGGGAGATCGTCCTCAATTAATAGCACATCATACTCCGAGGCTTCAACTTTAATATCGTCTAAAATATTAACAATCTTGTTCTCAAGAAGGATACTCTGGTCAAAAATATTTTTAATCGTTGAGAGAACCTCATCATTCAATTCACTTTTATAATTTTCAATAAGCAGCTGAGAAAATCCCTTTATGGTGGTGAGCGGCTCCTTTAACGCATGCGAAATTTTAGTAATAGTTTGAGGATCCATTTTAAGTAAACTATTACGCACTGAACCAGAGGATTTATCAATAAATTTGTTTACACTCTCTCTTATTAGTTTCGAAATGGTGGAATAATCATGCTTATCCTTAAAATCCTGCCATTTCTTCTTCGTATCATCGGTAATGTAGAGCGAAATCCGTTCTTTGTCCCTGTCATAGGACTTTACTCCATTTTTCCACTTTTTAAAGCCCTCAGTTATAACTCCACGCCACACAGCATACTTTCCTGTCTCAGCTTCATATTCCTCCATCTCTTCGGTTTTTTCAATTTCTTCTGCGTCAGGGTCTAAGCCGTTTGAATTGGTCATTTTTTCACCAAAATTTTTTTTATCGAGTTTTTTTTATCAAAATTATCAAAAATTTCAACCTTTTCAAATTTATAGAATATTGAGTTATTTTTAAATAATTTGTAAAAAATTACAGTTATAAACTTTATTGAGAAGTTTAATAAGTTTTTAATAATAAAAAATCTCAACATAAAGTTTTAATATTTGGGGTAAAAAATGTTTAATCTTCCTTGACTAAAATGTCAAAAAGAAAATCAAAATCAGAAAAAT
This sequence comes from uncultured archaeon, assembly GCA_964600445.1. GTDB lineage: Archaea > Asgardarchaeota > Lokiarchaeia > Sigyniarchaeales > SOKP01 > LW40-45. The sequence continues at coordinate 1,739 of CAZRKO010000226.1, read as the reverse complement.
TAAAGGGTTTCAAAATGTAGCCATTAGCTCCCGTTTCTTCTAATCGAATCTCAACTTCGGAACCAGAAATCGCTGTTAAGAAATATACCGGAATATCTTTGTATAAATCATCTGACTTGAGCGTTTTACAAATATCATATCCACTTAAATCAGGTAAAATTATATCCAATAGTATTAATTGGGGAGTACCGTTTTTTAACTCCTCTATGCCCTTAAATCCACTGGCAATCCCTTTACAAATGAACCCCTTATTTTCAAAAAAACTCGTAATTAAACGTATTGTAGCTTCATCATCTTCTATCAAAAGGATATCATATTTCGAGCCATGTCCCTTGATATTATCCAAAAAGTTGATAATCTTATTCTCAAGATGGATGCTCTGTTCAAAAATATTCCTGATGGTAGATAAAACCTCCTCGGAAAGATTCTCCTTATGAGTCTCAAGAAGTAATTGAGAATACCCTTTTATCGAAGTTAAAGGCTCCTTTAATGCATGCGAAATGTTTGAAACTGTGCCCGGACTAATATTATTGTTACTATTCTCGATAAAATGCAGTACACTCTCTCTTATGAGCTTTGAGATGGTCGTATAATTACTTTTCTCTATAAATTCAGTCCATTTAGTTTTGGTATCTTCTGAAACATATAAAGAAATACGTTCCTTATCTCGATTGTAGACTTTTTCTCCTTTTTGCCATCTTTTAAATCCTTCAGTTACAACGCCACGCCAGACCGAATAGCGCCCTGTTTCCTGTTCATACTGTTTCATTTCCTCGGTTTTTTCTATGGTTTCTTCCTCCGGCGTTTCCTCTGCGTTATTTTTCAGCTTTTTCTTTGGCTTATCCCCCGGGTTTTCGATGAATTTATTTTCTGGCATGTCTTTTTTTATTTGTACCACTTTTTTTGAACCGTTTTTTTTAACAAAATTTTTGAAAATTTTACCACATACAAAAAAATATTCGTACCTACCAAAACTCTTTATAACGACCTAGTAAGAGTATTTAAATTTAAAGTTAATTATATCCAATCCGATTTTTTTTACCACAAATTGATAAATTTAAAGATTTTGAAAGAGTTCTTAATTTATATATAAAAATTTAAGGAAAAATATTTTTTAATTCCTTATATCTGTCCTAAGATATAAGATTCTTCATAGTCGATTAAATTATTAATTTATTTAGACATATGCTTATGGACCTAAACCATAAATGTGCGATCATCTATGATTTTTAAACCATTGATTTAAGTATCTTAACTACTAATTTTAAAATAAAAGTAAATAGCCAATAAATTTAATTGTAAAATAAAAAATATAATGCGAGGTGAAAAATATGGCAAAGACATTAGCTTGTCGAGATGTAGGATCTAATTGTGACTTCGTCGTCCGTGGTGAGAGTGATGATGAAGTGATTGCAGGCATGGTAAAGCATGGTAAAGTAGCCCACAAATTGAGCGATGAAGAAGTAAACAGTCCAGAAATGATGAATCTAGTCAAAGCAGCAATCAAGAATGAGTAAAAAGTGATTTGTGAGTAACATTACCACAAATCTTAAGCAATGGTAAAAATTTTTTAATTTTTTAATTTTTTAGAATTAGTCTCTTTTTTCTTGATAGCAATATTAAGATTTTATTCACAACTGGCACAATCGCGCAAATTAAGAGACCAAATAAGATTATGAAGGTAAAATCCAGACTAATCAATTCATATTTCTCATTATCAGTCTGCTCAATCTCGCTAT
>CAZRKO010000225.1:0-3371 GCA_964600445.1 uncultured archaeon | reverse complement strand
AAATCTTGATTTTTGGTACTTTTTTCTTGTTTAATGAAATATTTATACGCTTGAACACATAAACTCAAACAAATTTGAGTTTTTCCAGTCCTATTAGCACCATATATTAAATATTTTTTATTAAGACAAAATCCGCCCTTTAAAACTTTAGCAAAATTCCTTGAATCTAAAGGCAGAATAAATCCAGTTTCGTTAGCTTCTCTTATTTTGTTTAAAACAGAAGTTTTTAGAATTAATCGATTATTCTTAATATCTAATATGTCAAGAGGATCCATTTTTTTCTAAAAACACATTTTTTTTTATATTAATAAACTACTATTTAAAAAACATTTAATTTTTAATACATTTAGAAATTTCTTAGCAAAACCGAAAAGTTTAGAAATTTTGTATCTTATTATTAAAAAAATCATATATTTAAATTGAATTGATTTACGCAATTTATTAGAATTTTCCTCAATATTATTTAAAGTGAAAGGTAGATTACCCTAATGGCTAAGAAAAAGAAAGAAACTTGTCCTTACTGTGGTAAAAGTTTTGCTTATCTCTCCAGACATAAATGTAAAATCAAGGAGCGAGTAGAGGGAGTGGGAGAAGATAAAACTGAATCAGAACGCAGGATTGCAAGAATAGAAGAGACGAGAAAGCAAATTAGACGCGCGTTGAAAAAAGATGAAAAAATAATTCTTAATCTAATTAATCGTAAAAAAGAATTGTATTTTGATGAACTTTTAGAGCTTACAAATAAAAATCGAGACGATTTAGAAAAAATTTTAGAAGTATTATCATTACAATCCAGAATAAAATTAAATCGTGAACTTATAGATAGTTCTTGGACAAAAAGAATTAATTCAATTGAAGAATATGAAGATATAAAGGTTAAAGATGTAAAAATTAATAAAAAAAAGAAAGATTTTATTTGGGATCTTTTCGGATATCAACCATGCTTTGTTTGTCCCTACGTAATTGATAGATGTAATGATACAAACCCTAACAAACTCAATCCTCATCATTGTCCCTGGTTAACTGAGTGGATTGAAGCATCTGTAGAAGGTAAAGAATATAGGGTAAACTTTGAAGAAATTAAAAAAGATGGGCAAATGGAAGGATTATAGATTCTATCTAACTGAAGAAAAATGTAATATTTTCTATTTTTTTTTTAAACCTATGAGATAAATCTCGTTACTCTTTTTTTTTGTAGCTTTAGTTTTATAGCTTTTAGTAATTTGGAATTCATTTTTCATAGTTTTAATTAATTTATCAAAATCTTGCCCTTGAAAAGTCTTAACAACTAAAATTCCTTTATACTTCAAATTTTTACTTGCAATCTCTAAAATTCTATAACAGAGACGATTCTGTCTAATTTGATCAGAAAACTTATTACCGGATTTGTTTATAGCTGCGTCAGAGAGAATTAGATCCAATTTTTCTTCTTGAAAAAAATTAATAATCTCATTTTGAAATTCTGGATCATTTATATCCATTTTAATTGTTTTAATATTCTCAAGAGGAGATATTTTTTTGATATCAACACCCATTATTTTAAAATGATCCCGATGATAGTATTGGTCGTTATACTTTTCTAAATTCTCTTGGGCAATTTTTCCTGATATTTGTAACCATGAGCCTGGTGCACTTCCTAAATCTAAAATATAGAATGCTCTTTTAAAAATATTAAATCTTTTCTGTATATCTAGTAATTTATAGGCAGATCTCGCACGATAACCTCGTTGTTTTGCTTGTTTATAGTGTGGATCTCGTCTATGCATGTATGGATTATCAGGCAATAATATTCACAGCTTTTCAATTTTTAATTTCTAATAAACAATTTTCTAAAGATTGCAAATCCATATTTGTTTTTATTGATAGATAATCAAAATGAGTTCTTGAAACTTTATATTCCTTTTTTTTTATAATCTTAAGAACCTCATCTATTTTTGGCACATAAGGAAGTTTTAATCGTTGACAGAGTTTATGCAGATTGTAGTAAGAAACTGGCATATTTATTTCATCTTTCGTTAATGTCAAGAGTTTATTGATTCTCTTTTTATTTTTATATTCTATATTATTATTTAAATCAATTAATTCGGTAATGAAGTCTTCTTCATGAATATCATCAATCCATAATGGTCCAGCATAATCTATTTTTTCAATACTTTCACATAACGGGCATTTTTTGGGTAATTTTAATGGATCATTTTTAAAAGCAAAGCGATAATTACAATTATTACAGTGAATAATATAGCCATAATTGCTAATGGATTTTGAAATTTTTTTTTTATTTTTAAAAGTTAAGCAGAACACTCTTATGAAATGATTTGCATAAAATGTAAGGAGTGGTTTAACGCCCATATTATTTATGTTTGCCATTCTAGAAATAAAATAAATTAGAATCCGTGCGCCAATTTCTTTGCAATAGTTGGTATGAAGAGGTTTAGACATATACTTTCTAACGCATGCTGCTGGTCGTACTCCAAATAAAACAGCTGTATCTGTGGCAGTCACACACATTAAACTATTTACTCTTTGGATTGCTTTAAAAGCAGAGTCTAAGTAGAGATTAGGAGTCCCAAACGGATCTATGGATATTACATTTGGTTTATTAAATATCTTTTCGGAAGATATACTAGATTTTTGAACTATTTCAGAAAACAAGAAATTTGCATCTTTTCTAGAAACAATGATTTGAATTTGAGAATTGTTCAGGTTGTTTGCTGAAATATTTTTGCGAATTAAATCAACTGCTAATGGATTTACATCATTTATATAAACTGTTTTAATATTTTCGCATTCTTTTAACATTCGAATTGAACTGATTCCTGAAGCCGCCATAGAATCTACAATTATTAAATAATCCGGATTAATTAACTTATTGTAAGCCAATATTGCCAAATTTGAGATGTCTCGATTTATTTCCATCTTTTTATTATAAAACACATTCATAGATTTGGATGGAATTGAATCTTTATCAGCGGAATGAACATATATTTCTGCCGCACCTTCTCTAACTATTATGAGATCTTTTTTGTCCATCTTCAATTAATAATAAATTTCAATGACTAAATTAACTATTGTAAATAAGCACGATAAAAACTTTCGATCTGAAGTAATTAGTTCTTCAAAAGGCACCTTAGATATAATGATTCAGAAAGGTATGTTCGATTTTTAAAATGAACCTTTTTTTTATTTTTAAAATAATATTATCCGAATCCATGTTCTCCTAAATTAGATAAAAGCTGGAAAGCTTTTGTTTCAGGATCTTTTATTATCTTGAATGTCCTCACATTTAGTTTCTTGGTTCTACTAATTTTTATAGAAGAATTAGTCCAATAATCCATAACTTTTCCTCCACTTTGAACTTCTTTAGTAGAATC
>CAZRKO010000224.1:0-3383 GCA_964600445.1 uncultured archaeon | reverse complement strand
AATAATGATGGAAGCTGAAAATATGAATAGTATCACTTCAGTAGTAATAGAGGTTCAAAATGAAAAATATTTACTTGAAGTAGAAAATGTTAAAGAAATTTATGTTCCAAATAATGAAATTATTCCAATACCTTTAGCTGAAGAATCAATATTAGGAATAATTGATATTAGGGGTACAGTGTATACAGTATTATCTCTAAGGCATATAATATATGGAAATAAAACGGAATACAATTTAAGCGAAAATTCTAGAATACTTCTATTAGAGTATAAAGGTTTAAATTTAGGTTTATTAGTGGATGATGTACACGGTGTTAAGAAATTTTCTTTAGGAAATTTTAGACAAAACAGTACAATTGTAAAAACAAACTTAGACATGGATCTAATAAAATTGATTGGAACGCTAAATGATCAACCATTAATCTTATTAGATTTAGATTCACTTATCGAATGGTATTTATCTAATTTGGAAATTAAACAGCTTAAAAAACAAAAGAAGATTCCAAAAGCGCTTTCTCAACCTGGAATACTCCCGAAGAAAATAAAGGAGAAAAAATCGAAATCTCAAAATGTTGTTCTCCATAAAAAAGCTAAAAGCCCAACTCCGAAAAAGGAGTACGAACTAAGTGAATATCAACTTGAAACTTTACAAGAAATTGGAAATATTGGTGTAGGTAATGCTGTGACAGCTTTATCTGTTTTAATAAAGAAAAAAATCGATGTTCAACTTACAGATGTAGGGATTATTTCCAGCGATAAATTATCAGAACAGTTTCAAGGATCTAGTGAAAAGGTTTGTGGAATATTTTGCCATGTCAATAAACCTTCTCAATCAACAATTCTTAACATCTTTGAAATGAAGCCGCTATTGAAATTAGTAGCAAATTTAACTGGTAATGACTCTAAATTTGATCCTGAAAAAATCAATTCCAAAGAGGACCTTGATTCGTTTGCTATATCTACTATAACTGAGATGGGAAACATTATGGCTGGTCATTACGTATCTGCACTAGCTGATTTAACGGGTACTAAAATGATGATAGACATTCCGGAATTTGCTATGAGTGATTCTGGATTATTAGGAGAATTTTTAGGTAAAGAATTGCAATCGATATCGAAATATGTAGTATTAATTAAAACCACGATAAAAATAAGTGATTTTAAGCTAACAGGAGTGTTTTTCTTTATACCTGACAAAGGAACTCTCGAAGGGATGTTCAGAAAATTAGGAGTCACATTTAAGGCACCGAATGATGAAGCAACAACTGATTTATCGCTTAATTTGGAATCATTCAAATTAACAGAGATTCAGAGAGATGCATTACAAGAAATAGGAAATATTGGAGCAGGGAATGCCGCTAATGCTCTAGCTCAAATGGTAAATAAAAGAGTAGTTATTAATATACCTTCGGTAGAAATGGTTGAATTAGATAAGTATGCAGATACTCTTAGTCGTGGAACTGATAAACTCTTAGTCGCTTGGAGTAACGTCACAGGAAAAACTAAAGCAACGGTTCTTACAATTTTTAATATCAAAGACATCATAGATTTGACATCGATTATCGTTGATGATAAAAAGAAAAAACAAATTGACTTACGAAAGAAATTTAAGACAGTTGATGACTTTCCTGAGCTTTATCGCAGTGCTATGAGTGAATTAGGTCATATTCTCGGAAGTAATTATATTAGCGCAATTGGTGACTTATTAGGAATACGGTTAATGACAGACCCCCCTGATATACACCTTGATACAGGGAAACAGTTGTTCAGCATTTTAAGAGATGAAATTGGATTACTTAAGAAACTCTCTTTAGTAATTACTACGAATGTTATTATAACAGATTTCAAAGTAACTGGGACATTCTTATATATTCCAAATATCGACACATTACAAGAGTTATTGGATGCTTTATTAGAGTTTTATTCTTAAAGCAATAATAAAGATAAGGTCCCATGATGAATAATTATCTTTCTAAATTTTTTTTTATATTTTAGACGATCAAAATAGTAATAAATAAAATTTGTTCAAGAGAAGATATTTGGCTAAAGGAGGTAAAAATAATGGTAAAATCCAGTTATTATGATTCCACTTATCAAGTTATTGGAGAGACTTTGACAAAAGCACCTGATCAACTTTTTGGGGATGATGGTGTTTATTTAGTTATAGATAAAAACTTAAAACTTATCTGGATATGGGCCGGTCGTAATTCTCGCTTATTCCATCGCTATATTGCGGCAAACTGGGCGGGAAAATTAAAGAGTAAGAAAGATTTTTATAAATTTAAATATGAAGTAATTAAACAAAATCATGAACCTGAAGACTTCAAAACTATTTTAGAAGAAATTAATGATAGGAATCAAGATTTAGATTATCCCGGGCAATCAAGAAGAAGTATTGTTAAGGAGCAGATCTTGAAGGATAGAACTCCATTAAATAAAATTTATAACACTCAAGCTGAGTTTAAGTTATCAAAATCTGAGAAATCTCAAATTAAGAAGATAATATCAGAAATAAGAGAGATTCAATTACATATAAAATATTCATTCGAACATATTGAAAGAAGAATTGTTAGGATTGATAAAATACTCGAAAGTTAAGGTGATCGGAAATACTAACATTTGATCAAATAAAAATAAAGGAACATCCCTATCAGAAGTTAATTAGCTTATTACATCAAGAGACAAAATTAAATTTCGACTATTATAGAAGAAATTTTATTGAAAGAAGGATAAAGGCTAGAATGATACGAGTAAAATGCAAAACAATAGAAGCGTATTACAGTTATATAAATTCTAATCCGAAAGAATTAGAAATTTTTTTTAATCGATTTAGTATTAATTATACTTACTTCTTTAGAAACTGGGATTTGTTTGAACGATTAAATAACATAATTATTGAGTGTTTTAATTATAGAAATAATACTTTATTTTATGATTTTAAACCCGATCCATCAAAAATAAAAAAAAAGAACAAAAATGAACAAAAAAATAGGGAAAAAGTTAACAAGTCTTCAATTAAAGGAATTTCAAGCAAAAGGTTAAACTCAAATCGTTACCTTGTACAAAATAAATATTACGTAAAAGAGACATCACTCTATAAAAAAATAAACAATCCTAAATTAAATAATAATTCAATTAAAATATGGTCCTGTCCATGTGCTACTGGTGAAGAGCCTTATACGATAGCTATGATTCTGAATAATCTTGAAAAACAAATTAAATCATTCCCTCAATACAAAATTATTGCTTCTGATATAGATAAGACGGCAATTGATAAAGCACACAAAGCCGTATATAATGATGATTCAGTTAAAGAGACTTCAAAGTATTTCGAAAGTAGATATTTTAGTAAGGAAAATGAATATTTTGGAAATAAATATATT
>CAZRKO010000223.1:0-3392 GCA_964600445.1 uncultured archaeon | reverse complement strand
TAGGATTAAATCTTTGGATTAAACTTAAATGTGCTTCTGCTGTCGAAAGTGTTCCCGCAGGAATCACTTTTCCACCGAGTTTAATGGCACCATCATGCACAACCATTCCAGCAAAAAACATTCCATAAGGAGTAGTATTGTAAAAAGTATCATGTTTAGTCGCTCCAATCAATTGTAAACATTTAGCATTTTGTCGTGTGTAGATATCCCAATCGTTTTTGGTAAACGCTACAACAGTGGGATTTCCTGAAGTTCCCGATGTCGTATGATATTTAATCACATCATTAGGTTTTGCAATAGCTTTTGTATAATCTTCATTTATGTGCTTTTTTGACACAGTAGGTAATTTAAGTAAATCTTCCTTGCTCTTAATGTCGCTTCTATTGATACCATGTGATTTATAAAGATTTGCATATAAAGGTGTTTTAAATATTAAATCCATCGCTGAGTTGAACTGATCCATATTTATATAATAGGAATATAAGTAAAAATCTTTTCTAAATAACCATCTCACTCAACCATTTCAGGATAGATTTTAGCAAAATAATTTGGTACATGACTTGAGGCAAAAATTCCCGCTTCAGTGATTAATCCATCTATATATCTTCTCCTTATTGTTTCAAAAGCTGGGTTTAAAATTTGAATACCCTCTGGTGGATCCTCCCAAATTTCCTTAGTGTCTCGCATTTCAATTTTTTCTAAAGTTCCTAAATTTGTTTCGGGGTTATACTTTAATAAGGGTGATGCTACATAGAAGGGAATGTTTTCCTCATGAGCAACTAAGGCAAGTAATCTGGAACCAATTTTATTCAAAACTGTACCTTCTGAAGTAATTGAGTCAGCTCCGATTATGATTAGATCTACTTGAAAGTGTTTTATAGCCCATCTCATTGCACTATCAATCACATGAATTACTTCTATATCTGCCTCTAATAATTCATTCGCGGTTTTCCTTCCTTGTAGTCTCGGTTGGGTCTCGGTGTTTATAACTTTAAAATTTTTGCCCTGCCTTTTAGCTTCTAAGAGTATAGCAGTAACTAATGATGAATGGCAATGAGTCATCACTATAAATTTCTTATCAGCTTCAGGAATCCTACGGGCGCCAATTTCAGCAATTTTTTTTTTTGAATTTAGGAGTAATTCATGATATTCATTTTTATAAGTTTCAATTTTTTCCGGGATATCTTCTAAACTACAATCATGTTTTTCCTTTTCTAATTTACTCATAATATATTTTAAACCATTCCTCATTGCGGGTTCTGTTGGTCTTGTATCCATCAAAATATCTCTTGCTTTGTATAGATCATCCAAACAACTATCAATTTCACTATATTTTAACCTTTTGGCATAGCTACTTAAAAAATCTATCGCATTCATAGCTACATTAGTTGCACCCTGAATTTCTAAGGATTTTATTCTTTCAGCATCCTTTAATAATTGGTCCATTTCTACTCACTTTTTGAAGAATTAGAATTCATTTTATTAATATTATGAAAATATAGGATTTTATTCTTTTGCTTCGTTATTTAGTTTATCTTCATCATCAAGCTTAAAATCTTCTGGGTCCACTTCAATATTAATATATCCAACATAACCACATTCAATATCACTACATTCAAACATACTAGGTGCTAGCCATCCACTTACGTTAGTGGCATTTCTTAATGTTGGTTTCTTACATTTTGGACATAGCCTTATTTTAGCCATACTTGAACCATAAAATTCCTTGTTTTAATAAATTTATGCGGTATAACACATAAATATTAATCCTTTTTAGTATAAAAGTATATTAGAGATATTCTAATAAAAACTGATTCATTTTAAAATTAAAATATCAATGAATCACGAAACCTTTCTATTCATTTTAAAATTTAAAACATAATTATGTTGGATTTAGAATTACAAAGAAAGAGTTTGCCGAATGAACCAGGAATTTATTTGTTTAAAGATAAAAGTAATAAAATAATTTATATTGGCAAAGCGCGAAACCTCAGAAAAAGGGTGTCGCAATATTTTATAAAATCCACTCATAATGACCCATATTATGAGGAAAAGATTAAATATTTAGTTAAAAGAATAAAGTTCATAGATTACATCGTAACCGAGAATGAAAAAGAGGCATCAATTTTAGAAAATATTCAAATCAAGAAACACTTACCTCGCTTCAATGTCATTATGCGAGATTCTAAATCATACCCCTGGGTTGGAATATTTTATTCTGAAGATTATCCACGAATCAAAATTTTAAGAAATCCTCAATGGTACTCAAAGGAAAATTTATTCTTAGGGCCATATACTGACAAGAAGGAGATCAGAAGAATTTTACGAGATTTAAGAAAAATTTTTCCCTATTGTTCATGTACTAAAAAAGTGCAAAAAAGACAAAGACCTTGTTTATACTACCAATTGCAATTATGTCTTGGTCCATGTATCAGCGTTATTGATAAGGCAGAATACCTCGAAAACATAAAACAAATTGAATTGTTCTTAAAAGGCGAGACTGAAGTGCTTAAAAGCCAAATCACGAAAAAAATGGAAAATGCGGCTGAGAAACAAAATTTTGAATTGGCAGCATTTTGGAGAGATAAACTGGAAGCAATTGACCATTCAACAGCAAGTCAATATGTTCTTTTAGATCATGAAGTAAACAAAGATATGATTGGATATACTATCAACAGAAATTATGCTGCCTTAGTTATCATTCACATTCGCGAGGGTAAAATATCAAATAAAAGTTCATTTAATTTAGATTTAAGAGAAAAATTGAATTTGAGGGAAGAAATATTCGTTTCTGTTTTAGAGCAATATTATCAAGATATTAAGTACAATCTTCCTGATATAATTGTCTTACCCAAAAAAGATGAGGGTATTAAACTTTTAAAAGATGTACTAAAAGATATCAAGAAAACCATCCAAATTAGAACCCCTATTGCGGATGAGTTTGGATTAATGCGCATTGCATTAAAGAATGCTAGAGTCATGCTAGAACAACAGATTCAAATGGAAGATCTCAAGCAGAAAGAAGATGATCAAATAAAATTTGCATTACAAAAGGCTAAAGAAATTCTAAACTTACCAGATGAGCCAAGAATTATTGAAGGATTTGATATATCCAATATAGAAGGTACAGATGCAACAGGATCAATGGTTTATTTTCTCGAGGGAAAACCATATAATAAGTATTATCGACATTATAAAGTTCGCTCGAAATCTACGCCGGACGATGTTGCAATGATGAGAGAGGTTATAAAGAGGCGATATCTTTTTTTAATAGAAAATGGTTTTCAATTACCGGATTTGATTTTAGTGGATGGTGGAAAAGGACAATTAAATGCTGGTGTTTCTGTTTTAAAAGAATTAGGAATTGAAGGCATACCAATTATAGGATTGGC
>CAZRKO010000222.1:0-3408 GCA_964600445.1 uncultured archaeon | reverse complement strand
TATTTTAATAAATTAGATTGAAACTTTTTCATAAAAATAATATACAGATATCATCGAGATTAATATAAAGTAAGTTCTCAATTTCTCCTAAGCAAAATTTTATATTTATGATTTATAATGGTAAGTTCAACGTTTAATGCCTTGGCAAAAATTTCGATAATGGGACATCCAGCAGTGGGAAAGACGACAATGCTGAAATTATTAGCTAAAAATGGTAATTTTGATCCTTTATACATCCCTACCCAAGGTTTTGACCTTGAGTCTATAAAATTAAACAATTATAACCTAAAAGTCTGGGATTTTGGAGGGCAAAAAGCGTATCTAAAATATCTTGAAGATTATCTTGAAGGTTCTGACCTCGTATTTATTGTAACTGATTCCACTCCACGAAATGTCTTAAATTCAAAAAAATTACTTGAATTAGCTAAAAATCTCGTAGATGATGAGTGCCCCATTATAGCCATAGCTAACAAACAAGATTTATGTAAAGATGATGTGAGTAGAATGAATCCAAAACTGATTGAAGATTTACTTCATATAAAAACTTATGGCCTTACTGCGATAAATCCTACAGAAAAGAAAAAATTAACTGAAATAATTGAAAAAGAATTAAATCATGCCTTAGTTAGAAGGAGGTTAAAAGAAAGTGAATTTTAGTGAAAAAGAATTATTTGGAGCGGCTTTAATCGGATTTGATATGATTGATGGCCCTTTTCTTAAATGGAAAAAGAATTTTGAAGCATCCAAAGGTGTTGTAAATTTAGATGATTTTGCTATAAATTTCTATCTCGCTTTTCGGGGTGGAAACGCTGGTAAAAAACCTAGAGCAATTTTATATGACAAATTTTACATCGTCGCTTTTCCAAAAGATTTAGAATTATGCTGTTTATTCATGAAACCAAAAGGCATAGAAAATAACATTAAACAACTTAACAGCATAGCTTCAAGAATTATGGTAGAAATGGATGAAAATGAGAAGGAAGAAAAGAGCGATGATGCTTCAGATACTGATGAGGATACTGTAGAAGAGATAAAAAGATTAATTCTAAATTTGTTAAATGGAAATGAAATGTCGACTCCAGAATTGAGAAGATATTTTAAATTGAGCAATTCTCAAATTTGGAAACTAATCTCTGATTTAGAAAATTCACAAAAAGTTAAAAGGACAGATAAAAAGAAAGGAAGAGCTGTAATATGGACAGTTATATAAGCTTTTTTAAAAATTAATTTATACTTTTTTTATCGTGTTCTATGGTCCCAATCTTTCTCTTTAGTATATAATCTTGAGAACATAATATAGCATATATCAGGTAAAGCCTTATCCTGGTTATTTACAGTTATATATCTGAGGATATGATTAATTATAAAGATCCCAATAAATTCGATATGGTAGCTACTAATATTTTCGAGTTTTTCTCCTGAAAATGAAATATCTAACCCGCTTTGACTATTCCATGTTATTTCAATAAATATTTTTGAAAATAGCTCTTTTTTAAATCTCCATCCATCACTCGTTTTCCATACTTTAGCTCCTAAAAAGGAAGCTAATTTATCTTTATCATTTTCTGTTAATAAATGGAATGGTTTTTCTCTTTGAATTAATACTTTTTTCATTAAATCTGTTTTTTTATCATATTCTTTTTCAAATGGGGTTTTGTTTTTAATTCGTCCTTCTATAAAATCCATAACAATATCAATAAACGTAGCAGAATCTTCTCCAGGTACCCAATATACCCTTTCTCCAGAGAAGTAAAACTTAAATTCCGCCTCATCCACACCATCACCAAATTCATCTCCAAAATAAGAAAATGACATATGTATCATAACTTCGGGAAACATTCCAATAGTTATGGTCCAATCTTCACTAAATCCAATATTTTCAATTTTCGCTCCAAGGTCTTCTTCTACGATTTTTTTTAATTTTTCTCCATCTAAATCGATAAATATTGGATATTTAAAATTGCTAATATCCGCTAATTCTTTTTCATGCGGACCTCTAACACCAGTAGCGTCAATTTGACCTATTGTCATGAATTTATTTTTCTCATATGACATGATTAAAGCCTATTATGATTAAACCGATTTACATAGTATCATATTTCTTTTTTTTTGAATTTTCCTATAAAAAAGCCATGTGTATGATGCATTGAGGGAAAAGTTCTTCCCGTCCCAGGAACTATATCACCATTTATTTTATAACTTGGTGAAAACCATTCTGGTAATTGGAGAGGATCGAATTTATTTATAAATTTTAAGATTTGTAATTCTCCTTCTTCTGGGTATAGACTGCAAATACTATACACGAAAATGCCATTGGGCTTTAGTAATCTAAGAGCACTCTCTATTAATTTCTCTTGAATTGTTATATTTTGATATAAAAAATTTTTATTTTGACGCCACTTAAGTTCTGGATTCGTTAAAAATGTTCCACTTCCCGTACAAGGTGCATCCAATAATATTCTATCGAATTTATTTTTGTATCTTAAAGGAAACTGAATACTGTCACAATTAATTAAATGTGTGTTTAAAATATTGGTCCTGTTAATCAAATTAGACATTATAAATGCTCTTTTGGTAAGAAATTCGCCAGCAATTACTTTGCCTTGATTGAAAGTATATTGAGCAATTAAATTTGTTTTATTTCCAGGTGCTGCACACATATCACATATATATTCAAAGGGTTGAGGTGATAAAACCTTAATAACTGCTGCGGAAGCTTTGTCTTGAAAAATTATTTTGAATGATAAATAGGATCTAGTCTTTAATATTACGCTTTTTTTATCATTAGGTATATACATTAATTCAGGGATCTCTGGATCTCGTTTCATTAGGATATTATTGGCCTTCAATTCATTTTTTAAAATATTTATAAAATTTTGATTTGAGATTTTAATCTTCAAATCGCAGATACGTATAAAATTATCATAATTATGATGATCATTCATACATTGGATATTTTCTTTTATAGCATTAAGAGACATTACTGGTAAAAGACGATCAATGACAAATGTGGGAATAGCTTCTTTTATGCTTAATATCTCCAACTTAGATTTACCACTTAAAGCACGTTCCCAAGAAAATGTTTCTAATCTCTCAATAAAACGTGAAATATTAATATTTTGGTCGCTGGATAAATTTAACTCGTCTAATATATTCTTTTTGGCCGCATTTTCTTGGATTTTTCGATATATAGTATAAATATATGTTGCTATTTCTTTTTGAGGCAGATCATAGAAATCTAAAGATCTTAGAGTTTTTTGTAAAATGTAGTTCAGTCTACTCCAATAGCGAACAATCTCCGTATAATAATGAAAAATTTTAGGATTTTCTCGATTATTATTATCTAAATTAACTATTTTTCCTTTTATAAACTGACTTACTAAATTTAGAATTTCATTAATGGAATTT
>CAZRKO010000221.1:0-3417 GCA_964600445.1 uncultured archaeon | reverse complement strand
AAAAACCAATTAAAAATCCAACCAAAAAGCAATAATATTTCCTTAATGACAGTGAGGGGCATATAATTATTATGAAAAAAATATCAGGTATGAACGGAGAGGATATGGCTTTATTTTGTGCCTATTGTGGTGCAGGGATCGTCCGGAAAGAAACTGGGAAAAGAACCTGGAATAGAAGAAGAGTTGTACATATTAATATTTGCCAAGAGCCATCTATTAAATATTTTTGTAACCGGGATTGTAAATTAAATTGGATTTTTAAGAGACCCGATTTGGAGCTTGAGAAAGACATCAAAGGTAATTAGATTAAAGAAGAAGTTAAATCTACTTTTGATATGGCAGTAATTGAGGATAACACAGACGAGTTAGAGAAGTATCTAAAAGATAACAATGTAAGAATACTTAGGCAGGCTTGAATAGCAAAATTATTAAAAATCATTCCTTATTAAATCATTTAAGAAAAAAAGAGAAATTTAAGAGTTTTTAAAATTTACTCATTCATTTGATAGGCGTCTTTTAAGGAGTGTACTACGTCCCAGACTCTGTTAAATCGTTCTTGGTCGACATTGGGTTTTTTTATCATTTTTAAGCAATATTCCAGTTGTTCAGGGGTAGTGCTAGATTTTTGATAAAGACTTAATGCGAAGTTGGAAAAGTCTCTTACGAGAAAGTCAAAGATTTGGTCTAAAGTATCATTATCTATATTGTAGATTGGAGCAGCTTCAATGATAAGATGAGCATAGGCTGTTAGGGCAAAGATTTGACCAATTCCAGAGAGCATAAAATCCAGATCTTTTTGTTGTTCGACATTAGGGGTTGCTTTTGTTCCAAGAAGGTGATATGTTTCAATTTGTTCCAAGAATATTTTAACATTGGGCAGATTATTATATTTCTCGAATGCGGGTTTCCAATCATGTAAGCGAACACGTCCTAGGCCCCGAGTTGGACCTTGATTGAAAAGAAAGTCATCATTTTTAGCTTGATCTTGTCTTGGTACCTCCTCATAGGTCTTATGATTCATAAAGAAATTTAGCATGAATTTTAGGATTAAGAGGAGATTGACATGAACGGTGCCCTCGAGTTTGGGTAATGCGCGAATGTCCCTTGCGGCGCTCTCGAAATACATATCTTTTTCAAACCCTTTTGCGGCAATAACATCCCATAAGAGATTGATAACCACTTCACCTTGCGTGGTAGCTTTCATTTTCATTACGGGGGCATAGAGTAAGTAGCGCCGATCCTTTTTAGAAGCTATGCGCATATAATCTGAAGTTCTTAATCCGAACAATTTCATAGCAACCAAACGGGTATACGCATCCACAAAATTCTGTTTTACGTGTTGAAAATCGGTAACGTACATTTCATAGAGTTTACGATTTGCTGCGTGATGAATAGCTTCATAAAATGCATGTGTACAAATCCCAATTGATGCCCATCCGAGATTATATTTACCTATATTGACAGTGTTTAGCGATGCACTCCATGCATCCTCTCCTTTAGAAAGAATATCATCTTCAGTTATGGGATAATCATGGAGGGCAAAATTTCCGACATAGTTTTGGCTATTACATACATTTTTTATTAATTCATAATTTTCATGCTTAGAATTTACTGTGAAAAACACATAGGGTAGTTTATTTTTCATATCATAAGGAGGTATGTTTCCATCTATATCAGCTAATTTACCAAAAATTGAGACCATCTTTGCCTCGTTTGAATTACCAATGTAATATTTTTCTCCACTAGCGGTATAACTTTCATCCACTTGTAGCTTAAGAGTCATGTCAGTTCCATAAATGTCTGCCCCATGAGCCTGTTCTGAAAGTCCAAATGCAAAAATCTCCCCCTCTTTAAGTAATTGAGCAGCTTTTTTCTTGGCGTCTTCATTTTCACTCATCCAAATGGGTCCAAGTCCCAGAATGGAGACTTGCCAAGTATACCAATAGCAGAGCCCATAAAACGCGAGAATCTCGTTAAATTCGCAAATTCGCCAGGTATCCCAGCGATAACTCTCATCTTCGCCATATTGCTCGGGTGTTAAAAGCTGTGCAAAAATTTTATGCTTTTTTTGAAACTCGATAAAATCAGAATACCATACTCTTTCATGATCATCTTCCTTAATTTTCGCTTTTCCCTTGGTTTCGAAAAACTCAATCGTTTTACGCATAATTTCCCTTGATCGTTCATCGGGATAATAACGGTCGTGCTTTTTAGGATTTAATAAAATTGTCATAAATTATTCCCTCAAACTTTAATTATTCAATTAATACTATAAATCTTAAAAAAATTTTAAGTTTTTAGTTTAAAAAAAAATTAAGTTAAAAAATAAGGGAATTAAATAAGAAAAGTATCTCAAAACATCTACACGTTTATTTATTGTTTAATCTATTTTATTCTCAATCTTTTGTTTTTTTTTGTTCGTTTGATTCTTTAAATATTGAATTATAAATTTAATAAATTCTTCAAAATCCGTAAGATCCTCTTTCAAGTGATAGTAGACTATCGTCTCATCAATATCAATATATCCATGAACTAAAATGTTTCGAAATTCAGCCATCTTTGCGATTTTTTCTGAAAATTCTACGGGTAGGATGGAATTTTTCCCTAGAATAATAAAAATATCTTGATAAGTTTCAGGTTTTTTGAATTCAAGCCGAGATATCATGTGATTACCAATGTCTAAAACACATTCAATAGCTAATTGAAGGTATCTCTCGGCTAATCCGTAGATTTTATAGTTTTGTGTGAATTCTTTTTCATTTTCTTTACTTAATTCTTTTAAAATCTTTAAATATTCTCGTAGTTTAGCGATTCGAGAATTTAATACAGTTGAATCAATCATTAGGGTGTATATCCTCTAGAATTTGCTTATGCATTGCTTCATAGTACTCATCTTCATATCTTTTAAAATCCAAATAGAGACTAATCAAATTCACTTCATAATTGTACCTTGTTTCTGGGTTTAATTCATACAAGATTTTCCCATCAGAAATTACATTATATTGAATTGCGAGCGAGGCTTTATTCAATATCACCAGATCAATCTTATCTGAGCAAAAAACTCTAGAAAAATCGAAAATTAAGTCTAAGATCAAATTTTTTAAGTTGTAAGCCTCACGATTATTTAAAAGAACAGCGATATCAATATCACTCACCTTAGTATCTCGTCCGGTTGCCTTGGATCCGAAAAGATATATTAATTGTAAATCATATTTTAAAGCAATTTTTTTAATTAATGTAGGCTCAATCATTTTTAGAATTGACTTATCTAGCTTCTTTTTTTAATCTATTAATATTCATATTTATTTATAAATAATTGTACCTCTTTCTCTATCAAGGATTTTTCTAAGATTTCAACCAACTGTTGAAACAATATTATTTCTGAATTGCAATTGTTTAAAAACATTAGTTCTAGTA
>CAZRKO010000220.1:0-3437 GCA_964600445.1 uncultured archaeon | reverse complement strand
AATTATTTAAAAAAGTTCTGCCAGGAATTTTGACTCCTGATTTTAGACCATATACCCCGGATATCTCTTATAAAGCTTTATTAAGAGAGAGAATGGCTCAACTATATACAATCTTGGAGAGAAAAGAACCATGGATTTTGATTGGTTCCAGTTTCGGAGGTTTAATGGCTGCATTATATGCATGCCAGCTTCCAAAAAAGGTATCTCGTTTAATCTTACTCGCCCCCGTCTTATCAACTCCGGAATTAAATCCAAAAGAAATACAATCTATCAATATTCCAGTTATAGTTTTTCATGGTAGGCAAGATCGGATTGTTCCATTAAAGCCATCTCAATCACGTGCGGAGAAATTGTTTAGCAATTTAACTTATAACATCGTAGATGATGATCACATGCTTCATTCCACGGTAATGAAAATAGATTGGCCTCAGTTGGTCGGATTTAGATGATTCCCTTTAGATTTAAAACAAAAAATAAAAGCTACATAAAAAAGAGATATTTTTAGAATCCAAAGTTCTTGATAGAACTGTTTGCCAGACAGTTTTAGGCAATTATATCGATAATAAGGCCCTAATACATACAAAATCCCTCAAATTTTATACCAAAAGATTTTGCGTCAAAATCATTACGTGAGATATATAACTCACAGTTCTTTAACTTTAAAAGTGTTTCGGGGATTGACTTTAAATGATTAGATGATACATCCAAACGCTTTAATGAAGAAAGATGACCAATTTCATTTATTACTTTCTGGTTCAGATTTTATTGTTTGCTCAATTAAAGGAGTTGCTACTTCTCCTGTTCCTTTTATGAATTCCTCTGTCAACTGATATGCCACATCATCTGTATATTGTATGGGAGGGTGTTTAGTAAAATATGCAGAAGGATAGTATAAGACTCCACCTTGATTTCTATCAAACGCTAATTTGCAACATCTTATTGCATCTATTACAATACCCGCAGAATTAGGTGAATCTTCTACTGAAAGGCGCAATTCGAGGTCTATAGGAATATCTCCAAAAATCCTACCCTCCATTCGGATAAAACAAATCTTATTATCTTTTTGCCAAGCCACCCAATCACTAGGACCAATATGAATATTTTCATCGCTCATTCGATTTGCTGTCTGTGATTGGACTGCCTCGGTTTTTGAAACTTTTTTAGAAATTAACCGAGTCCCATCTATCATATTTAGAAAATCTGTATTCCCTCCCGTATTAAGCTGATATGTTCGCGTAAGCTTGACTCCTCGTTTTTTAAAAAGATTTGTTAATATGCGATGTACTATTGTTGCTCCTATCTGAGATTTTATGTCATCTCCAATAATAGGAAGCCCCTCTTTTTCAAATTTTTTGCCCCATATAGGGTCACTAGCAATAAACACAGGAATACAGTTTATAAATCCAACTTTAGCATCTAAAGCACATTCTGCATAAAATTTGGCAGCTTTTTCAGAGCCAACAGGAAGGTAATTAATGAGTATATCTGCTTCAGAATCCTTAATTTCCTGAATTATCTCATCCCTAGTTAATTCTACTTCATCAGAAAGAACAAATGTATATTTTCTTTCATAATTTTTCATGTGGTCCGCAAATCCATCTAATATTTTTCCCATTCTAACAATTACCCCTGTTTTAGGAATTCTACCACAAAATACTTTAGTACAATTTGGTGGTTGAAAAATAGCTTCCGTTACATCCTTTCCAACTTTCCTGTAATCTATATCAAAAGCAGCAACAACTTCAATGTCCCCGGCTTTATATCCACCTATATCCCAATGCATCAATCCAATACAATTTCCCTCATTTTTATTTTTATAATATTCAATACCTTGTATTAGAGAGCAAGCACAATTACCGAGTCCCGCAATAGCAATCTTAATTTTACCCAAATCTGTTCACCTCAATCAAAATTTAATTTAATTTATTTAAATTATCTGCTTTTTTCATGTGTCTAATTGCTTGAATAGAATAAACTATACTCGTAATTATTGCATGGA
The DNA here is from genome assembly GCA_964600445.1 of uncultured archaeon. Classification (GTDB taxonomy): domain Archaea; phylum Asgardarchaeota; class Lokiarchaeia; order Sigyniarchaeales; family SOKP01; genus LW40-45. The sequence goes on along the minus strand of CAZRKO010000220.1, from coordinate 1,438 downwards.
AACAAAATGAAAAAATTACGTATTCAAAATGACCTAAAATTCCAAAAATTAAGATATGTAATGTATAGATATTTCTCCTTCCATCAAATCTTCGAAATAATTGATCAAATCTACTACTATCTGCTAATGTTATTTGCATTACTTCTTTATATTGCATTGAACAATGACGATTAAATGAATCTGCTAATAGCATTATAATTAATATGATAATAACATAAAATTGACCAATTATAAAATAAGCGCCAAGACCTACACCTACATAAATTGCTTGTTCAAATAATTGATCAAATGAATGTTCAATATGTCCTACTACACTCTCTTTATTTTTTAAACGAGCAAGTTTCCCGTCTACACCATCAAAAATATTTATAAATATCAATAAAATAAGTCCAATCCACCAATTTTGTGTTAAAAATAAAATTAAAGCAATATATGCTAAAATATTTACTAGAATTGTAATATGATTAGCAGTAATCTTAGTATTGGCTAATAATTTAACAAAAATATTTTCTAAAGGTCTATTAAAATACCAAGCAATTAAATCTAATGTGCCTTTTTGAGTTCTTTCTACAAGAAACTTTTTAGCGGATTTAAAATCTTTATAATCTCGAAACGAGTAAATATAAAGGGGTAAATCTCTCCTCATGTCCGGTTTATAGATAGAAATCTCATCTGAGGAATGAAAACTTGTTTTACTTAAAGTTATGGAATTAAAAAAATCATTGAAAGAATGTACGTTATTTTGAAAAATATGAGCATTATTTTTAAGATTGATTTTACCTAGCAAAATGTTAGATTGATTTTTATTAGAAAAGTTTGAATAGATTTTATTTCCTTTAGTATATACAATTTCTTTTTCATGATTTAATAACGAAGAAACAATCCTTTTATCGATTAAAACTCCACCATCTAAAACTATAGCATATTTTAATCCGGGATTTGATTTTTTTTTTCTATTTAAATATTCTTTAATATTCTGAAGTGACTTTATTATTGTTATGTTATTAAGCTCATTTTTATTGAAAATTATCGGATTATTCAAACCTTCTAAATCATTAGAAAAAATAAAAACATTTCTTACCCCAATTTTATTAAATATACTAATATTTCTTTCTAAAATTGACAAACCACACAAATTTTTTAAATAAAAAGGTTGGTCTTTGATGTAAAATGAATTAATAGGAAGAAAAATAATCCCAATTACATGATTAATTCGACCCGAACAATCTGCTTCAAGAATTGATCCTTCACTTACTTTTTTATCAATCAATATAATTTCTCCTTATCCTAAATATTTCTGAATTTTAGTTTTTATCGATTTCGGTTTCCTATTTCCATTTTAAATTACTTCAATTAAATGGAATACTACAATTATGATATTGGATTCTTGACATATAAATTTTCTTTTTCTTTTTAAAGCATTTGGGTCGAGTTTTTA
>CAZRKO010000219.1:0-3444 GCA_964600445.1 uncultured archaeon | reverse complement strand
TAAGATCATGTTTCTTAACAGGTTCTTCGCCATATCTCATTAAAGCTCTGATTGCTGTAGGAGCCGTGTAAAATTGAGTTACTTTATGTCGCTCGCAAATATCCCAAAATCTATCCACATCTGGATAAGTTGGAACGCTCTCAAACATTAAAGTTGTAGCGCCGTTAGCTAGTGGTCCATACACAATGTAGCTATGTCCAGTTATCCATCCTATGTCTGCTGTACAATACCAGATATCGCCGTCCTTATAATTAAACACTATTCTATGTGTAAATGAAGTATAGAGAATGTATCCCGCAGTGGTATGTTTCACCCCTTTAGGTTTACCTGTAGTTCCGCTAGTATATAAGAGGAATAATGTATCTTCAGAGTCCATTTCTTCGCAATCACAATCCTCATCCATGCCTTCAATAAAGTCATGGTACCAGATATCTTTATTCGTACTAGGAACATCATTTCCGGTGCGTTTTACTTTTATAACATGCTCTATCGTAGGGACGTCATCTATAATCTGAACGACGTCCGCCATTTTAGGATACGTTTTTCCAGCTCTAAAGGTTTCATCGCTCGTAAATAATAACCGCGAATCTGAATCTTCAATTCTGTCTTTTACTGCCTCTTTCGAGAAACCGCCAAATACAATAGAATGAATTACACCGAGTCGGGCACAGGCTAACATTATGATTGCTAATTCAGGCAGCATCGGGAGCCAAATTGTAACCCGATCTCCTTTTTTGAGCCCCAATTTTTTCATTCCGTTGGCAACTTTACATACTTCTTTTTTAAGCTCGTTGAATGTGAATTTTCTTACTTCACCGGGTTCGTCGGCTTCCCATATTAGTGCCGTACTATCTCCTTTTCCGGCTTTAGTGTGCCGATCAATGCAATTATAGCATACATTTAGTTTACCACCACCGAACCATTTTCCGGGAAATAAGTCGGTCTTTTCCCAGACTTTATCGAATGGTTTAAACCAATCTAAAGACTTGGCCTGCTCGCCCCAGAAGCCCTCCATATCATCAATGCTTTGCTGCCATAGTTTCTTGTATTACTCAAATGACATCCCAGTCTTAACATAATCGGGGTTTAAATCAACCGGATTGAAAACGCGTGTTTCTGTGAGAATCGATTCCATTTTTTTATCTTCTTCTGACATATTCAATCACTTATTTTTAGTAATACTTATTAAAGATTTTTTAAAAAAAATTTTCTAATCAAATGAATTCAATAACAGTTTTAAACATTTTATATAAATTTTATAAATTCTTATATATTTAGAAGATGAATTTATTGTGTATATGAGGGTTTAACATGGTAAGTATAGATTTAACAGATAAAGTTTGGAGAGAGAAGTGGAGAGAAAAAAAAATTACTGTAGAAGTAGCTATTAGAAAAATAATTCCCGGAAATAGAGTTTTTATTGATACTGGGTGCAGTGAACCCCAAGCGTTGACTGCCGAATTAATTAAACAATCTGAAAAATTGATCGATACGGAAATAATCCATTTTTTAACAATATATCCGCAGAAATATTTTAAAGATAAGGCCGAAGACTTATTTAGACACAATGCGTTTTATATCGGGAAGACCCTGCGTGAAGAGATTAATGAAGGTCAGGCGGATTATACTCCAATAATTTCAAGCGAAATATCTTCATTATTTCTTTCGGGTCGAAAATATTGTGATGTGGCATTAATCCAGATTACGCCTCCAGATCGTTTTGGATTTTGTTCTTTCGGAGTTAATGTGGATGTCGCTAAGCCGATTGCTAAATCTGCATTTATGACAATTGCCGAAATAAATCCTCAGATGCCGAGAACATTAGGAAATTCCTTTATCCATATGAAGGAGATTGATTATTTTGTTTATAATAACACACCCCTCTTGGAATTTCATTTTAAGGAGCGAAATGGTGTTACAGAAAGGATTGGAAAAAATGTTGCAAGCATAATTCAAAATAAATCCACCATACATATTGGTAACGGCTATCTACCAAATGCCTGCTTAAAATTTATGAATGACAAAAAAGATCTTGGAATGCATTCTCATTTTATAACCAACAACATCATCCCCTTGATAGAAAACGCGGTATTAACTAGTAGAAAAAAAAATTTCCATCCTGAAAAAATAATCACAAGTTATGCTTTAGGAACTAAAGAATTATATGATTTTGTAGACAATAATCCGTATATTGAATTCTATCCTACCGACTACGTTTGTAATCCTCGATATATAGCAATGAATAAGAATATGATATCTATAAATCAAGCGGTTCAAATTGACTTAACGGGACAGGTAAATACCTCTACTAAAGGATATAAATTCCATACCGGAATTGGAGATACTGTAGATTTTATGAGAGGGGCCGCCCTATCCAAAGGTGGTAAACCGATAATAGTCCTGACTTCCACAAAAAAAAATGGAACGGAATCAACAATTGTATCACACTTGGATGAAGGTGCCGGCGTTATTCTCTCTCGTGCAGACGTACATTATGTTGTCACGGAATGGGGTGTGGCTTATCTTCATGGAAAAAGTATTCGTGAAAGAGCTTTAGAATTAATCTGTATCGCGCATCCAAATTTTAGACAAAATTTATTGGACGAAGCGAAAAAATTGAATTACATCTATTCCGATCAAATATTACCGTGTGATGAGGAGGGAAATATTTGCGTTTATCCTAAACAGTATGAAACTTATTTTAAAACACTGGACAATGAAAAAATTATCGTTCGCCCGGTAAAGACGACTGATGAGCCATTATTAAAAGAATTATATTATTCCCTTGATGAGAGAGACCGATATCTACGCTTTTTTGAAGTAAGAAAGGAATTTACACATTCGAAGACTCAACATGAGGTCAATATTGATTATGAAAATATTTTTTCGATTGCTGCATTTGTTGGAGAGATTTCGGACCAAGAGATGGTGGGAAATGCCTCCTATCATTATAATCCAAGAAATAACATGGCGGAGTTTGACTTCCTTATTAAAAAAGAATGGAGAGGAAAAGGTATTGCCTCTTTTTTATATCGTCATTTAATTATTATCGCAAAAGAAAAGGGAATTAAAGGATTTTACGGGAATATTCATATACAAAATAAGCAAACTGTGCAAATTATTAGAAAGGGAGGTTATACAAAAATAACACCTCCCAAAGCCGGAGAATATGAGCTATTTTATGAGGTTTTTTTTGATAAAGAAGATTATCAAGAATAAATAATCAAAACTTCATATTTATGGAGGAATAATATTATAAATTTCAATAATTTTAGAAAAATATAATCTTAATCTTTACTTTATTTCCTTAATTATTACCTTTGTTTAGTTATGAAGTTCAAATATACAGATTATCATATTCATACAAAATGGAGCCATGATATCAAGGAATTTGGCCCCTCCTTTGAAGACTACTTAAAAATCGCAGAAAAAAATAAAATTAAT
>CAZRKO010000218.1:0-3452 GCA_964600445.1 uncultured archaeon | reverse complement strand
GAAAATTTTAAATTAATTTGGCAATTTTTTCACAAGTTCTTCTACAATCTAGGAAGATCAGACCTAAGCGTACATCTTTTGTGGTTGAAACTGTTAAAACTGCATTTTGACCTGCTGATAAAACAAGTAAATATCCACTAGACCCCTTTACATAAACTTGCTCAAATTCTCCTTTATTCAACTCCAGTGCAGCTCTTTCTGCTAAACTCAGAAGCGCAGCAGTCATTGCTGCTATTCGCGTTTCATCAACACCTTGGGGTAAGGCAGAAGCAATAGGCAAACCTTCCACAGATACAATTGCGGCGGCTTTAACTTCGGGGATTGCATATAATAAATTTTTAATAATAGTATCTAAAGCCTCGGGAGGTGACTCCATTTTTTTTTTTTTTTTAATTGTTTTATAAACAAATATAATACTTTTAAGTATTAATATAATACTTTTAAGTTAATACTTTTAATTTTTTACCTTTTATTTAATTAATTCTAAAATTAATCATATTTAATTTTTTAGCTTTTTTTTTTTTTGTTTTATTCGTGTTTTAACAATCACGATCTCATTTTACTTATTTTTTGTGTTTATTTTTGTGAGGTTTATTTTTGTGAGGTTTCATCATTAATACCTAACCAAGGGTTAATTATTTGATAAAATTTAATATTTATCCAATATTTTTCAAAAGAAATAAATTAACAATAGATTTGGTAATAAAGATAGCATATTTCGAGTTTTTAATTTTATTTTATGATTTGATTTTTACCCTTTTTTTCTTTGTCCTAGCTTTTTTTATGTTTTTTATTGGATATAAAGGTCACATTGTTCAAAATCATTATGGTGGTACTTCTACTATTGTGTGTGGAATTATTTTTATTTTATTTGGATTTTATCATCTCTTTTTTGGGTTGTTCCTTTATCCCTACATTGGTTTTACTGTATGGTGGATTGGAATTACAGTTGGCATCAACTTAGCTTTTGGGTTAATTATTCGGAGGGAATTAAAGAAGAGAGAGGCTACACATCAAAAAGGAAATTATTCTGAATCTGATAGTTCTCAAAAATCATCTTTACAAAATTTTATTGATATGATGACTCAAGAAAATCCATACAAGGATAATATTTCTCTTAAGATGGAAGCTGTAAGAAAAAGCTTTCACTTATGGGGGATTTTATTTATATTAGCTTATTTTGGATTCTTCGGACTTCTGCCTCCGTTAGCTGATATGACTAATCGAAATGTAATTGATTTTATTAAAGAATCAGAATGGCTCTATAATATTATATGGGGTGATATAGATCAATACCCTTATAAAAAGAAAGATTTTCAAGCGGTTATTGATATTACTATGTTTGCTTTAATTGGAGCGTTATTTTTTACTATTATTCCAGATATAATTAGAGTTTTATGGGGTCCGGAATATTCTTTTTTAAATTATTTAACTAAGCCAATTCTAAGAAATAAGGAATATAATTCGATTGGTCCTCAGATATTTTTACTCATAGGAGTTTCATTTTCTTACATGCTATATATTATGGGGTTCGTTCACATCTTAGTTCTTTTTACGGGAATATTAATTGCCTGTTTTTCAGACGCATTAGCAGCATTGATAGGGAGGTTTTATGGAAAACACAAAGTTAAATGTATTGGCGGGGATATCAAATCAGTTGAAGGTTTTATAGCAGGAACTTCTAGTGCTTTTTTAATCGGCTTAATTTTATTGGGACCCATTTATGCTCTAGTTGCTGCTTTAATTTTCTTTTTATTAGATTTCTTTCCCACTTATATTGCTGATAATATTCTAAATCCTATTGTGATATTAATAGGAATTCATCTTGGGATATTACTATTAAGATTTCCTATTGGATGGTACTAATTTACTATTAAAATAAAACTTCCAATACAAAAAGATATATATATAATATCTTCAAAATATGAATTATGGCGAATAATAATTCTGATCAATCACTTACTTACCCTCCACACCTAGAGTGGATGGAAAATGAGTGGGCTAAAGACCATAAGATGCAAAAATACTTTCCAATTCCTTATCCCAAAAAAGAAATGTTTAGATGGTTCATTAATCACATATTTGGTCCCTCTAAAAGACGTAAAAAGAACTATAGTTTTTTACAGCATGAATCCATTTTGAATGAAATATCGGCAATCGATTATAAGATTGGTTTTGTGGGCGATATTATGAAAATGTTTCAATATTACCTTGTATTCGACCAGTCTGTAATAGATTTTTTTGATGATGTTGAATTGCTTGTAGGTAATTTAGAAGGAATATTAACATTACAACCTGGTTTTATTGCTGCTCAAAGACATAATAAAGAAATAATACAACAGTTAAAAACTGTAAAACCAGCTAATAAATGGCTACTATGCCTGAGCAACAACCACAGCGGAGATTTTGGTCTTGCTGATTTTGTTTTACATTTAGATCGACTACGATTTGAAGGTTTTAACGTCTTTGGACGAAAAGATATGCCAAGATATATCTATGATAACAGATTAAATTTTGTATCGGGGACTATGTGGACAAATCAGAATGGCGTTAAATATATAACACGTTTTAAAGAAATAGAAAATCATTATGCTAATGACTCTAATGTACTCAATATTTTATATCCACATTGGTATTATGAATATGAATTATATCCACGAAAGAAGATTAAAAAAACCGCTGAAACTCTCCTTGAAAGATGGGATTTAATCTTTGGACATCATCCTCACGTTGTACAACCAATTACTAAAATAAAGGTGGGTGAAACCAATAAATTATTGGCTTATTCGGCAGGCAATTTTTCAGCAGGTCTTGAAGTTGATGCCCATAAGTATGGCTTGATAATGAAATGTGAAATTGGACCATTAAAATCAGACTCTTCAAAATTAGCTGTTGGGAAGGTAGAATGGAAGTTTACGTATAATGATAATGATATTGATGAAAATAAAGAGAAATATGTAAAATTCAAAAAAAATATGCCTAAACCTGAAGATAGCCCTATTATAGTAGTTAAGATAGTAGAGGAAAATAAATTTTTTCCTCAAATAAATTACATGGATTAAATTTTCCTTTTTTTTTAATTATTCTTAATCTCTTTCCCCATTTTTAAAATCTAAAGCAATAAAAACCATTCCTTATTACTTTATACAAGATGAGAGAATTAATCGATGAATTAAATAATATTAAACTAGCAATATTCGATTTAGATGGAGTAATTTATCGTGGTCAGAGATTAGTTCCAAATGTAAGCAAAATTTTAGAAGAGCTGTGTAATTTATCTATTAGAATTGTATACAATTCAAATAATTCTACGATTACTCGTGAAATGTATGTAGAAAGATTGAAAAACTTTAATATCCCAAGCGAAATAGCTGATTTTTACACAAGTGCTTCTATTACTTCGTCAGTAATTACCAAAATAAAGAAAAATGCCAATATTTTTGTAATTGGAG
>CAZRKO010000217.1:0-3455 GCA_964600445.1 uncultured archaeon | reverse complement strand
TTTTTTTTAAATTTTTTGAACATAAAACGAGTATGTAAAATGTTTTAAAAAGAGACAAATCGAATGAGAAATAAGGCTTTCTCAAATAATAAGTATTAAAAAAAAAAATTTGCTGTGAATTCTTTTATCAATTCACAGTAATTATTAATGATTCATTTATTCTAATTTTGTATTTATATTTCGTCTGGTAATTCCGTTTTCAAGTTCTCTTCTTCTAAACCTACACAACCACAACAACAAATATTATCTTCACTATCTTCTTGCATTTCTTGTTTTGATTCAAATTCATTACACATTTTTATTTCCTCCATTACTTTAATTTTTATAATAAGTATAGAAAGTAAATTATTTAAATGATCAAGTGTATAATGATATAGAAAATTAAGAAAAAGTGATATACTATACAAAAAGAAAGTAACAATCGCTGCATAAAGAAATGGGAAAAAGACATCTGTTTTTGTCCGGTTGAAGGTATTATAAACGTAATTAGTAAAAAATGGGCATTATTAATTATTGCTATAGTTGGTAATCATAAAAAACTTAGGTTTAATAAAATCATGAAGAATTTAAACGGCATAAGTCCTAAAACACTAGCAGACAGATTAAAAGAATTGAAGAAATCCGGGCTGATTAACAGAGAGATTTTTGCTGAAATTCCTCCTCGAGTGGAATACTCATTAACACAAGATGGAATTGAACTTAGGGATTTAATGATTCCTCTAATGGAATGGGCATCTAAAAAAAAAATTTAAAAAAATAAAAAAACCACAGATAATACCCCGACAAATACAAAATGAGAAATTAATTTCTATCTTTTTGGGCGATTAAAGCTGCTCCAATCGCACCAGTAAGTTGAGGAGATTTAGGTCGCACAATTTCAAAGCCTAATTCTACTTCTAAATATTTTTTAACCGCTACATTTTTAGCAACTCCACCGCAAAAAACTAGTAATGGCGCAACTCCAATGCGTTTTGCCATTCCAGCTACTCTTCTAGCAATTGACTTATGAATGCCTCCTGCAATCTCTACATTAGAAATCCCTCGAGCAAAAAGAGATATGACCTCACTTTCAGCAAAGACGGTACAAGTAGAGCTAATCGATGCAGGTTTCTTTGAATTAAGAGCTAATTTTCCAAATTCATCTATTGCTACATCAAGAGCATGTGCCATTACTTCTAAAAATCTTCCCGTTCCTGCTGCACACTTATCATTCATCTGAAAATCAATCACATTGCCAGTTTTTTTAGATATCACTATTGCCTTACTATCTTGCCCACCGATGTCAATTACAGAATGTGCTTCTGGGTAGAAAAATTGAACTCCTTTGGCATGTGCTGTTATTTCAGTAATCCGGTCATCTGCAATATCGATTGAATTTCTCCCATATCCCGTCGACATTACATAAACATCAGACTTCTTTAAATTATTTTTCCCAAGTATATCATTAAATAAATTATGACCAATTCGTTTAAAATCATGAGTGGATCTAGCTATCCGAAAATCAATCAAAGTACTATTATCTAGTAGCACCACCTTTGTTGCTAACGATCCTATATCTATTCCTACAGTTTTCAATGTTATCGTTTCTTTTTTTTAATTAATAAAAGGGAAAATGAAGTCTAAAAAATAAATTTTTTGATAAAAAATTAAAAGTACTACTTTATCCTCCCAAAATTAAGATCGTAATTACTATTGTTAAAGTAAAGGCAGCAACCATTTGTAAAATATTCTTAGGAATGGACTCTTCAGAGATATATCCCAAAAATATACCTAAAAAGATAATACATACAAAAATTATAATAAATGAAGTTATAAAGATAGTTATTCCTGCTTCTTCTACGAAGAAAAAAGGTATAATCGCTACTATTCCACCTAAAAATGGACTAACTCCGTTAACGATTGAAACAATTATTCCCGTAAATCTTTCAGCTTTTTCATGCAGGGTTTTAAGCTTCTTTTCTTTCCGCTTTCTTTTAATAAAAAATCTTTTCTTCGCCTCTTGATTTAAATTATTAACAGGAATTACCATTGCTTTTTGAATTTCTTCCATCTCATCCTCAAGTTCATCAATTGATTCTTCCTCCTCTTTCTTATTAAGGAGCCCCATAGCACGTTCTAATTCCTTTCTTTCTTTCTTTAATTCTGCCTTTTCAGAAAGATAAGAACCTGATAAACCAGATATAAGCATTGAAATTGAAGTACCTAACCCTGTTAATAGTATATAAGAAGATAAAATAGATTGGTTTGGACTGCGAAGTAAGAACACAAAAAAACCTAATAATATTCCCAATATTGTGAGCATTCCATCATAGAAATTATTAACGAAATATCTCCGAGCAATTTGGGCATATCCGGTGATCTCGTTATAGGTTTTAAGTTTTTTTATCATTTTATTTTGAAATTTTCAAACAAATTGTACAAGTTATGATGGTACTAAGTAATATAGTTAATTTCTTTCCTTAAAAACTATTAATTTATTTACTCAACAATAATATTAATATCATACCAGTATTAAAAATTTTTAATTTTAATGAACTTAATAAGCATTAAAAAATAGTAATGAGATTGTTATGAGCCATAAAATCAAAGATCAGATGATTTCAATGCTCATTGAGCATTCTAGAGTCATTTATAATGTAATAAGTGACATGTCAGTGTTTTATTCTGGCTGGGCTGAAAATTATCAGGGAAATAAAAAAAATTTGGATAAGAAAAAAGCAAAAATGCAATTATCCGAAGAGGACGCTGACGCTATAAAAATTAAACTCATTAAAGAATTCGGCGAGGCCGGCCCTCAAGGTTTAGGAAGATATATAGGTTTAGTTTTAAAAATGGATAATGTGATAAATAATGCACTCGAATTTGTAGACATTCTGACATTTATAGACTACCAAATAAATGACGATATAAAGAAGAGATATAAAAAGCTATTAAATAAAATAATGAAAATGGTAGATATTCTAAAACTAGCAATTAAGAATCTGCGAGATAACCCAGATGCGGTATTTAAAAATACAACCGCAATCCATGAAATCGAAAATGAAATTGATCTTATTTTTAGAAAATTCTCTAATTATTTATATGAAAATGAAGATTTAGAAATACGAAAATTATTAAGAATTAGAGATTCAATCATTATTTTGGAAAATTTAGCGGATAGAGTGCACGATATTGCAGATGAGATTAGAGTCTTACTTCATCAATAGTATTTTTATTTCTTTTTTTTATTAAATATTAATTCACTTTATTTTTGAATTATATTAATTATATTAGATATAATGTAATAATTCTATTACTAAAACCGCTAGACTTTTCGAGAATTTTTTAGAAAGATTTTTGCTTTCATTGGTTACTAGTCTAGTACCAAACATAGTCGATTTGCAAATGAATATTTAATCCCAATATCCTGCTTTGGCAGTAGAATACGCCTATAGGTAAATATTGGTGAAAAATGT
>CAZRKO010000216.1:0-3456 GCA_964600445.1 uncultured archaeon | reverse complement strand
GCTCTCATTCTTTATCGGGGCACTTTTAGATGCAGGAGTATTTGCCTTTACTGCATTACTTTTAATTTTTGTTAGAGTACTTTTGAATACAAGTGCTATAGAATTCTATTTTGGGTTTTTCCTACCGAAATGGGTTAAAGAGATACTAATAAAGCAAAAATAGCGTTTATTAAACTCATTTAAAATATTTTTTTTATTTTTGTTTAATAATAATGAGATCTTAATTTATTAGAAATTCGAATAATTATTTTTTTCAATCAAAAGTTCTATTTCAATAATTTTTTTTCTTTTGCATCAAGTTCTAAAAAATCACTGATTATTTTAAGCTGTTTTCGGGAAGATCCACTTAATATCCTTAAGAATGGTAAAAAATCCTGTATTGCTTCGATTTGTGAAATTTCACATTTCGTTTTGATTTTATCAACTATACTTTTTTCAGAAACAGTTAGAGAACGTGATCCTGATGTAACATATCTAGGGAAAACAACTCTACGAAATCCTTGTGTTGGTGGACTTCTTTTACGAGATAAGGCAACCCCCCCCGCAAATAAATCGTAAAAATAGGGTAACAACGCCCAATATTGATTTCTTCTTATACGTCCGAAAATTCCATCTGCTATAGATAAATTTTCATAAGCATTTGCTATATCTTCATTAACGTTCATGAAGTTTGTGAGGTTCTCGTTAACCCATTTATATAAAAAGTTATAATCAACATCAGATTTATCGGTTAACTTACGAGCCTCCTCAAGAGTTGTCACCTTTTGGAATAAATCTCTAATTAAAGTAAAAATCTCTTCAGTACTATCTCTATGTAGATTTAAAATTAGTTCTTTATTATCTTTTTCAGAAGAACCCTGAGTAATTCCCTGAAGGTCATTGATAACTCCTCTTAAATCACCTCGGTTTTTTTTAATTAATAAATCTAAATCTTCTTCGCTAATATTGGTAATATTTTCTTTCTTGAGAATATTATGAGCAATTTTCATGATTTCGTTTTCAGGTAAGGGATGAACTTCAAATCGTCGGACATTTTTATATAAAGTTTGAAGGCTCTGTTTGTATTCATTAGAACACATGATTATTGGAAACTGAGTATTTTCAATTAAACCTATTATTGTAGGTACAGCACCTCGATCCTTGGTGCCGTAGATTCCATCAACCTCGTCAATTAAGATTAATTTTTGTTTTGACTCGGTCATAAAATCCATTATTCCCCGAGATTTAACTGTTTCTTTTAGCTTTTTCTCAAGCGCATCTCTAGTGCGCGTATCAGACGCGTTAGTTTCTACTACATTCATATTTAAATCGTGAGCCATAGCATATACGATTGAAGTCTTACCAATTCCAGGAGGACCTTCCAATAAGACCGCCGCCTTTTCAGAAGGCAGTTTTACTTTCTCTTTTTGTTCTTTTTCTGATACGGTTCTGTTATATGCTCTTATTTTTTTATTCTTCTCGTTGATAACTTTGATTTCTTTGAAGAAATTTTTTATAAAATTGGTTAGTTCTTCAGCTAAATTAACTCGATGCCCCTCAACTCTAGCTGATGGTAAGGCCATTTCTTTAATACTTTTTGGACGGTAGAGTTCTACCCATGGAATGTTAGTTTTCATTATTGGCTTTTTTTTCGCTATCTCTCTCACCTATGTTTTTCATAAATTTTCTGAAAACAGACATAATTTAGATAAAAGGGCGGAAATTTGAATATCATTATCTATACCATCTAGCGCGCGAAAATCCGCATCTGCTATTAAATTAATCAATTTACTTCGCGTGAATTTACTTAATGGTAATTTATTCAATTCTTCGAGCAATAATTTAAACAATTTGCTTATTTTGTATTTATAGTTTGATACGATTTCTCTTGCCAATTTTCTTGCATTTGGAAAATTGCTATTTAAAGCTAATAATAAAAGACTTCTAACTATATCAATATGAAATTTCTGGGAATTTTCGTATAATTTCTCTAAATCTATGGTTTTTCCGCTTAAGCTGCATAATTGTAATAAATCAATTGCTCGGGATATTTTTCCTTCAGAGAGTTTATAAAGAATTTCTATGACATTCTCATCAATTTGTAAAGATTCTTGCTTTGAAATATTAAGTACTAATTCTTTAAAAGATTGAAATTCTACTTGAGAAATTAAAAATATTTGACATCGACTTACAATCGGATCTATAATTCCTGAGATTTTCGTCGTAATTAAGATCATGCGACAATTTGTACCATATATCTCCATTAATCGTCTGAAACCTTGTTGATTTGAACCTAACGCCTCAAAATTTTTAACTATCAGTATTTTAAAAGGGACCTCTCCTAATACCTTAAGTTGCACGAAAGGTTTAACTTTAACTTTGATAAAAGCAGGAGTTGTTATCCTTTTACCAGCTATACTTCCAATTTTGCTTGTCGAAACATATGATCCTGATTTAGCTAAATTTCTTTCTTCTTCTGTTAATGGTACATCAGCATATATTAATTTATAATTTGCAGCAAAATACCTTCCCAAGAACTCTTTAGAAAATAATCTAGCAATGGTAGTCTTTCCAATTCCTTCAGAACCTACCAATAATAAGTGAGGAAAGTTTCTATTTTTAATTATCTCTTTTAAATTGTTTATAATATCCTGTCTTCCACATACACTATCTAGTGTATTGGGGTTATATTTTATGCGCCATATCGGTATACTCTCCGTCAAGCTTTCACACCTATTCTATATAGTTAATCGTTTTTATTTTTTCTATTTAACTATTTTATCTATTATTTCTGCCATTAAAGCCAATATTTGAATTTGCTCGTCTGCTCCTTGACTGATTCTATAATCAATCTCCCCTAAAAAATTGTATATATAAATTAAATCTTTTTGCTCGATTTTTAGCTTCGGTAAAATTCCTAAGATTTGTCTTATAAAATTTCTACTGTCAAAGTTCTCGACATTTGCTAAAATTTCTTTTGTACGAATAAAATCTATCGCTGACATAGCTTCAATTAAATCTTCCAATGTTGGTTTATCTACAAATCCTGAAATTTTTAGAACTTCATTAATATCTAGGTTTTCTAATAATTCGAGTGCGACAGCGCTTTGTAGGGTATTTATCGCTTTTCTTAAATCTCCACATGATATAAAAAAGAGCGTTTCAAAAAAATCATCTGACTTATTGTCTGGAATCTTCAATTTTTCTTGCTCAGTAATATACTTTAGCCTGTCAATAATCATTTCTTTGGGCAGACTTACGAACCTAAATACAGCACATCTCGAAATAATCGGGTCAATGATGCGATTTATATAATTACACATCAAGATAAATTTTACTTGATGTGATGTTTTTTCTATGATTCTCCTTAATGCTTGTTGAACTTGACCGGGAATATTATCGGCTTCGTCTAAAATAACTATTTTCAGATTATTTTCTCCAATTATCATATTTTGATTAACAAAATCCTTGATAACT
>CAZRKO010000215.1:0-3576 GCA_964600445.1 uncultured archaeon | reverse complement strand
TCAAATTTACTGATATTAACTTTCACTTTAATGGTTGATGGAATAAAATATTGAATCTTATATCCTCTCTTATTAAATTCATTTCTTAATAATTGAACTTCCGGGTCATTTGGATTAGGAGTTATAATCATGGTTTGCATTTTTAATATCTTGGAAAAAATTACTTAATTTGTTTAGGATTTATATTTATAAATAGAATTAATATAAATATATGTAATTTCTATTAAAACATATATGAAGTCAATGGACGGTCAAGATAAGGAAAAAGAAATTGAAAAACTAAGCAAGGTTTTAAGTACTATTCAAAATCTCTACTATAAAAAAAAAGAACACCTTGATGAATTACAATTAGAAATAACTGAATTAAAAGAAGTATTGAATCACCTTAATTCTATTATATCAGATAAATCTTTTCATAGTGCCGATGAATTATATCATAAAGCTAAAAATATCATAGGAAAGGACGAAATTTCAGTAGAAAATTACTTTCAAGAAGAAGTTCCCATTGAAAAAGCGAAAAGTAAAAAAATAAAAAGAAAAATATTTTCTAAAGATGATCAAGACCTTTTATGTGTCTTAAATTTTATTGATTTTAATCATATTGAAATTAAATTTATTGATCCAGACACTAGGAATATAAAAGAAACTTCTGAAGGGTTTATTAGCATTTTTTTGAGAGGCGCCCTAATTCCAATTAAAGAAAAATATCCAGAAATGAGGCTAGACTATATTCACTTTAAAGACTCTAATATTATAGAAAAAATACAAATCTCTAATATAACCTCGATTAACGATTATGATTTAATTACTTCTAAAATAAGAGAATTGCTTAATTTAATTAAGTCTGAGAAATGAAATCCAAAATTAGTAAAGTCTATCAATGGCAAAAGAATATATTGAGATATTATTTTGTTTTATTAAAAAATAAACCCAAAAAATTATTAAATTTCATCCACTTATAAATTTATAAGAATTAATGGAGAGTTGTTTATATTGGCGAAAAAGAAAAAATCATGGCTTCAAATGCCTAAAGTACATTCCAAGTACAGAGATAGTAAGTTAGAAAGTGCTTTAATTAGGAAAGCAATTCAACTTTTATCCCTTGGAGGAAAAGATGAATCACCGTCTTTTATTTTTCTCTGTGGTAACTTCTTTGACGTAAAAGGCTATATTTTAGCGCAATATTCGCGCTAAAAGGCTATGTTTACAGTGCTTTACGTGCATGGAAAGGAGCAATAAAACCTACAGAAAAAGGGGGAAGACAACCCTTATTAGAAGCTACATTTGCCTCTTTATCTGTTTATTTAAGTTCTTTATTATCACTTCAAGCAGATTTTTATTTTGCCTATGATGAGATAAAAGAACTTTTACTCACAAATAAAAGAGAAGATCTCTGGTCAATTGTGGAAGAAAAATTGCCGTTTATCTCATTGCCGCCTAAAGAAATGTATGGCAGCCAAGTATCGCCGATTTCTCCATATTTCGTTATTCAACAGGACGAAGATCTCACGCTGGGGGAGATCTATCCAAGTGTTTACCTGACAGAGATAATCACCAATATCAAATCAAGATTTTTTGTATTTTTTCAGCATGAAGGCTATTCTGCTTTTGGATTTTTCAACTCTTTACCACCTCGAAAAAGTTTTGGATTTGAGAAAAAAGCAAAAGCCTTTACAGCAGACGGCACTTCAGAAAATATTTTAAAATATGTTAAGGGAGCTAAAAATCTCAAAGAAGTGATGATTGGCTTTATCAATAGTCATAATAATGCATACCTTGAGCAATATCTAATTGATGACTATGAGCTTCTTCTCAATAAATTACTGGAGGGGACTTAAGATGGTTAATATAGGTTTATTAGGAGATATTAGCGTTGGAAAAACTTCCATATTACGACTTTTTGTCAGATATTTAAATAAGGGTGAAATTGAAAACGTAGAAGGCGGAATGAAATGTACTATAGTTAAGACGGACTTTAGCGGAGAGGCTACAATACCTGGAGGCGAAAAGGAAGA
Organism: uncultured archaeon; assembly: GCA_964600445.1. Taxonomy (GTDB): domain Archaea; phylum Asgardarchaeota; class Lokiarchaeia; order Sigyniarchaeales; family SOKP01; genus LW40-45. The sequence continues at coordinate 1,561 of CAZRKO010000215.1, read as the reverse complement.
TAAACTCAATCAGAAAGAAACAAAAACAATCCACCCAAACAGAATCGTTTTTAGAGAAAATGCCACCAACAAAGCACATACGATCTTCGCGCCAGGCGGCGATTCCTCACGTGCAGTTGTAAAAATGGGAATTATAACAATATCCCGAATAGCTTCGCAAATTATTGCTGTGTTTTCATGCGATAGAGAGATAGAAACCCAATTTGAGTTTTTTAACGACATTCGATTCTTTCCAGATCAAATCTATGCGTGCATAAACAAAGTCGATTTAATAAAGGGTAACAAAACGCAGAGGCAAAAGAAGGTAGAAGAGATAAAAAAGCAAATTGAGACTTTTTTCAAGGCAAAGAAAATCGGGATCAAGGAATCTTTCATTACCTGCGGCGAGACCGTGGAGGGATTTGAGGATATTGAAGCTTATAATCATCGCGTAGCGGAAATGATTTTAAAGATCACAACCGAACAGTAGACTTTTTTTTACTCTTCATAATTTAGATATTATTTACCCTCTTTAAAAGAGAGCATGCCATAGTTTATTAGCGTTCTTCAAAAATTTCAATCTTTTAGTTTTAAGGCTAAATTTACAAAAATACCTCATCAAAGCCATTAGAAATAAGTGACTTAGAAAAAGTTAAATCACTAAGAAAAAGAATAAAAACTTAGTTTCATTTAAATTACTTAGATTAAACTATGGTTGAAAAATCAGTAAAAGTTACAAATAAAGGTATGATTTCGATACCTGCTTTTATTCGGAAAAAATATCAAATTAAAGACGGGGATTATGTGATTGTAAGAGAAGAAGAGGGAGTAATAAAACTCATACCAATCGAATCAATAGAATCATTAAGGGAAAGAGCTTTAACAGTGGACGAATCACGTGAAATATTTCACCAATCTCGCAAAGAGGATCGGGAGATGGAAAAATAAGTGAAGAATCAAATTTGCTTAGATGCAGGTCCTATATATCTCTATTATAGAAAAAACCCGCCCGAAAAAATTAATCAATTAATCATTGCAGTCAAAAAACAAAAATATATTGCTTACGTGCCTTCTACCATATTAATTGAGGTATTTAAACATATTTGTGTTTCAGATGGAAAAGATTTTGCAATGAGCTGTATAAATTCTTTTTTAATAGAAATTAAAGCAAAAATTGTATCTTTAACGCCCGAATTAATATTTAAAGCTGGTTCTCTGAAATGCCAATATCGTACTGAATTATCCTATAATGATTGCATAACGATTGCTGTTTCATTACAAAATAAAGCCACGCTTCACACGACGGAAAAAAATTTGCCAAAAATAAAAAATTTGAATATAATTATTTATGAATTTTAACTAATTTCTTTACCTTTAATTATCAATTCTAATCTTGCAACCCTTATTTTTCAAATCCTTTATCCATTTTTTTATTGATACCGGCAGAGCTGTTAATTGATTTTTACTTAAATCTAGTTGTTCAAGTGTCAAATTTACAATTGATTTAGGAAGAGATCTTAATTTATTATTATATAATCTAAGTACTATTAGCAATTCAAAACTTCCAATCGACTCAGGCAGA
>CAZRKO010000214.1:0-3587 GCA_964600445.1 uncultured archaeon | reverse complement strand
GATATAAGTAAGAGAGGAAAAATTAGAGCAAAAGCAATTATTCCGTAAATGATACAGAAATACCCAAAATTGACTTTTTGTGCTAATTTAAGTAATACTTCTATAGATACGTATCCGACTACAAAACTTACTATGGTAACTACAATAATTGTTAGGGGATCTAAGATTCCAAAAACCGACCCTTCTCCGAAAATAAAATCAACGATTATTGAAGCGAAAACCACTGGAACGGACATCAAAAAACTCATTCTCAATCCAGTGTCTTGATCATAATTTTTTAATAGAATTGCTGAAACGGTAATTCCCGACCGTGATATCCCCGGTAGAATTGATATTCCCTGAACTAATCCCGAAAGCATGCTGTCTTTCTTGATTTCTTTTTTATTTGCCTCCGTTAAATCTTTTTCTCCGTAAATTTTTTTAGATTTAAGTAAAATGACACCGGTTATTATTAATAAGCCGGAGATAATCAATGTTATTATATCTCCTTGAAACGCTGTGAACGCTCCAATTAAAATTATTTTAAATAAAAAATATAGTGGCAATGCGGTAATTGCAGTTCCAATTGTAGCTCTTATTAACCAATTTCTTTTCTTTCTTACAATTTCTTCAGGCTCCCCGAATATTTGTGGAAAACATGCTTTTGATATTTCAATAAAATCTGTTCTAAATTTCAGTATAACGGCAAAAGCTGTACCCAAATGTAACCATATTGCGAGGCTAAAAGCTTCTTCAGGAGAAATACCAAGAAAATTGATTGCAACAATCATTACCGTTCCAGAAGAAGAGATCGGCAACCATTCAATAACTCCTTGAAGCAGACTTAAGTAAATAAAAACAAATGAAATTCTCACAAAAAAGGCAATTAGAACTATAATTAAGAGAATCAAAAATAATAAAAGAAATTTATAGCAAGATCTTATCATTTTTTAACAATATTTTTTTTAATACTTATCGAATATTTTGATAATCAAAATACTTAAAATTCTAAAAATTTACCTCTTCTTAAAGCTAAAAATTTAGGTATCAATATATTTTAAGAGAATTAATTTCGCTTATAATTAAATCAAAAAACCAATAAACTCTCCAACTTTTATATTTTTAACGTAATATTGGCAATTATCAGATAATATAATAATTACATTAAAATCATTTATGATAGAAAAAAATACATACTATAAATCTGTCAAAAAGCATGATTATGAGATAATTACGAAAGATACTTTGAAATGTCGAAAATGTGGAAAAAATTTAAAAAATAAAAACCTTAATGATACTCATTTAGTATTAAGGTATAAGATATTAAGCCAATATTATGAGCATAAAGATAAATATGGAATTTATGGAGCTATTTATAGAATTTTCTTAAAAAAAAGTCAAAAGGGACAGTATTTACAATTTCCTGGCAAATCATATATAGGACAAACTATTAATGCCATTATTAAAGAATGGATTGATCATTTAACGCGAGCATTTAATGAAAAATCTCCTGAAAATAGAAGAGATGATCATTTCTCAAGAGCTCTAAGAAAGTATGGAAAGAAGAGGGAAGGAGCTATTGAATTATTTAATATTAAGATTATTCAAGTCTGTTATGATCAAGAAGAATTAAATAATGCAGAAAAATTTTGGATTGGTTTTTTCAAAACTCAAGATGACCGATTTGGATTTAATACATTGGAAGGAGGAAAGATAAACCCCCCTCAACTAAAAAAAGAAAAAAGTCCGTTTTGGAAAGAAATTTCGATTGAATATCTTAATCAAGTGCTTAAAGAATCTTATAAAACTAATTTTAATAAAGGACCTTTAAAAAAAATAGCAAATGATTTAAATATAGATATGGCTACATTAATATCCCGGATTTCATACATCTACAAAGATGAATACGGGAACGGCATGAAATATATGGATTTGAGATATAATTATATTAAAAAACTAATTGAACCATTTATAAAAAAAGGGTGGAACGCTTCTTATATAGGCAATAAAGTCGGAAAAATGTTGGATATTAGTCCATCTAACAGAAGAAATATAGTGAATACTTGGTGCAAAATGATTTATAAAGGAAAGACTTTTTCTCAAGTGCGAGATGAATATTTAAAAGAAGCATTTGAATCAATATTAGTTAAAAGTCTACTGGAAAGAAAAAATATCACCTATGATAAGATCAATGATGAATTCCCTGGAATCCAAAAACGAAGAATTTTTTCTAAAATAAAGAATTATTTTGGTGGTTTAAAGGAATTCAAAAGTAATTTTAGGCGAATATTAGCAGAAGCACTAATACGAGAAGGAATTAATGGATATGAATTATGCCAATTATTAGGATATAGTAAATCAACTAGTAAAACAAGTTACCCGAAAATCATACGAGAATTATTTTGGGGCATGAATCTAACTCAAATAAGAGAGTTCTTAAGTTGTTAATAAAATTATTAAGAACAAAAATTACTTCTACTTTTTTATATTATTATATAAGTTTGTTTTAATTATTAGTAATAAAAAAATTGATAGAAATTGCCTTTAATTATTAAAGGATTTTTATCCTATTTATTAAAATAAAATAAAAAAACTAGTTTGTGTGTAAAACTATGACATCAGAAGCAGAAATTGAAATGGAATCTCCCCCGCTTTTTGATTATCTTCGCCAATCAATCCCTATGGATGAATTACTCGACTATGCCTCCCCAAAGCGTATTCGGTCAATTGATTTTGTGAAAGGGCTTGCTATTATAATGATCATGATGGCGCATATATCTGAAGCATGGTTAGACAATGATTGGTTGTATGTATATGCGGTATTATTCTGTGCATTAGACATTTTAGGACCGGCTTTATTCGTCTACCTTTCTGCACTCAGCGTTATCTTTAGTATCAAAAATAAGGAGGGCATTCTGCCGAGAAAGGTAATTAGAAACAGGGTATTTTCAAGAGGGTTAACTATTATGTTCATAGGGGTGATAATGAATTTGGCGGGGTTAAACCAAGCTGTTTATAGGCCGCCTTTTCCATTGGTATTGTGGGGGTGGAATATAATGATGTTCTTAGGGTTTTCTCAAATAGCATCTTACTATGCCTTAAGATTGAAAAAATCTTTTAGGGCAATAATAGGTGTGGCAATTATTTTAATTTCCCCGATGTTAAGAGAATTTCTATTCCTTGGGAAAGATTCTAATGTATTAATTTGGACACTACACTTTATTATAACATCTCCAGCACCGCAATTACCGGTTTTACCATGGGTTTCAATATGTTTTATATCAACTATTTTTGGAGAATACCTTTATGAAGCAATGATAAAAGGAACCCATCAGGATTATGTGGTGTTGTTTCGAATCTTTTTAATTTGGGGTATAATATTTGTGATTGTTGGAGTAACTATAGGTTTGCGACTTCGTAATTTTGACAATATGGAAGTAGATGAATATGTTCATTTACATCTATTGGAAATCATGAACCAACAAGATCTTTACCATTTTAAAGGGATTCCTGACTTTCTTATAAGAAGCACTTCAGGGAATATGTTCTATAATCTTGGCGCTGGTCTCTTAATAATAGCAATTAGCTTCTATTTCATTGACCTTAAT
>CAZRKO010000213.1:0-3602 GCA_964600445.1 uncultured archaeon | reverse complement strand
TTTTAAAATAAAGAGTAAGAAGAATGTTAACGATATTCATGTAGAGGATAAAATTAACCAAGTGAAACAACAAGAAAAAATTGCTTCAGAATATTCCCCAAAAATCAAAAACACACATACCGTATATATGGATGGCTATGGGAGTAATTTATTTATTAACTCATTTGGGAGCCATATTTATCAAGAGCTATCAATATTAAGATTATTTAGTTTAGTTTATGCTCAGGAAAACGGGATACTTCAAAGGGCTGTAAATTCTGTCGGTGGACTTGGAGGATTTGAAATAATTGAAACAAACCAAGCTGTAGGATTAAGTTCTAAATCTGCTATGGAGGCAGTTGAATTACTCAAGGCAAAATCACCAGTAGGGGGGAAATTCACAGTTATAATGGACCCGAAATTAGCAGGAACGTTTATTCATGAGGCCCTTGGGCATGCTTGTGAAGCTGATTTGGTTTTAAATAAAGAAAGTATACTGGCAGGTAAAATTGGTGAAAAGATTGCTATTGAAGATGTCAATATTGTTGATAATCCAACCATGGGACATGGAAAAAAATTTAATTTACCATATGAGTTATTTGGCTGCTATTTTGTAGATGATGAGGGAATACCTTCTCAAAAAACGATTATAATCGAAAATGGTATTTTCAAGAATTATTTACATAGTTTGGAAACGTCTTCAAGAATGGGAGTATCTCCTAATGGGCATGGTAGAGCATCTTCAAATAGCTCCCGACCTCAAGTGCGAATGGGATTCACTTATATAGAACCTAAGGATTGGAATCTTGAAGAGATGATAAAAGATACTAAAAATGGAATTCTTTGTGAGGATTTTCAATATGGTTACTGTGATCCTAGTACTGGAAACTTCCAATTTAAGTGTAAACTATCATATAAAATCGAAAATGGAGAAAAAAAAGATTTAATGAGAGATGTATCATTATCAGGGATGACTCTTGAAGTTCTTAATAGAATTTCTGCAATCGGTAATCAGGATACGTTTGATTTTAGTGATGGCACTTGTGGGAAGGGGGGCCAAGGTGTAAGAGTTTGTGATGGAGGGCCTTATATAAGAATAGAAGATGTCACTGTAGGAGGTTTAAATTAAATGCAAAGCAAACCTGATTTTTTTACCTTGGCGAGATTTGGTCTTAATTTTGCCGAAAATAATAATCGTAATTTGAAATGTGCTGAAATCTATTTCGGTAAAAGTAAATTCATTAGTATAGAAATTGAAGAAAATTCCGTTAAAAATAGTGAATTGGGAAATTCGCTTGGTGTTTCAATTAGGGTGATTGATAAAAGAGGCTCTCTTGGTTTTGCCTTTACAAATAACTTAGAAAAGAAATCAATGCAAAAAATGATATCGAACGCTCTTGGGATGATGAATGCTGGAACTGAGGATCCTGACTTTAAAAATCTACCAGCTTACTACGAGAAATATCCAAGTGTAAAGGGTTTATTTGATAAAGAATTAAAAGCTCTTCAAATTGAAAACTCAATAGGTTATGCAAAGGACTTAATTAACGTATGCAAAGAAGATGAATTGGCCATATCTCAATCTGCTGGTTTCACATCAAGTTATTCCAAAGTGTTCGTGTTTAATTCTAATGGTATCGAAGTAAATGGAAGAGTTACGTCAGCTTCGGTTTCTTCTAACATTATTGTAAAAGATAAAGGAAGTAAAGAGACTTCTTTCGGCTTCGATTGGCAATCTTCTCGAAATTTAAATGAAATTAATGCAAAAGACATTGCAAAAAACGCATTGATAAAGGCTAAAAGGAATTTAAATAGAATTAAAATTAAAAATATGAAAGTTCCATTAATTTTAACCCCGAACGGCACAATTAGTTTAATATTAAGTCCACTTGCTTCAGCTATTAATGCTGAAACTTTTCAATATAAAAGAAGCTTTCTAATTGGCAAAAGAAATGAAATTATCGCAACAGAACATCTAAATGTTGAAGATAATGCCCTACTAGACGGTGCTCTTGGATCTTCTCCTTTTGATGGCGAAGGGATACCGTGTAAAAATAAGAAAATTATACAATCTGGAAAATTCTTACAAGACGGCCTATTGCACAATAGCTATACCGCGAGTAAGGAAGGAATTGAAAGCACAGGAAACGCTGTGAGAGGCTCTTATAGTTCTGTTCCCTCAATCGGAACTTCTAATTTTATTATGAAACCCGGAGATGTCTCTAAAGATGAAATTATTGGGGATGTGAAGGAGGGCATAATTTTAGAATACACGGGCGACAGTCCTAATATTACAACGGGCGATTTTTCCGGATTAATCCTCCAAGGCAATTTAATTAAGGACGGAGAAATCGGGGAACCTCTAAACGAAACCATGTTCGGAATAAATCTTTTCGATCTATTTAAAAATATCGATGCTGTTTCTAAAGAATGTAAAACGTATGGGCGATATCAAGCTCCATACGTCAGAATAAAAGATGTTCAGATTATAGGGGCCGCACATTAACTATAAACATCAATTCGCAACCATAATATATCCCAAAATTCTCTACTATTATCTTCGTTATATTTCCATAATTCTACTATTAATATCTGATCTGTGCCATTATAAGGAAATGAAACATATAATTTATCAGACATCCAATGTTCGCTTGGTTTTAACTTTTCTTTATCAGTAGTAGATGTTTTGTTGGCATGTTTAGAACCCTCTGGACTTAGTTTGGTATCCTCATTTCCTAATAATATAATAAGCTTGAATGTAAAATCATGGTCTAACTCATTATCAACAGTCATATAAAAGCCTATTGATTGGTTCACTTTTGCGGTGGTAGGATAGTCCTCTGCTCTTTCATCGTCATTTAAAATTCCAAATCCAATATAGCCTTCCTCAGGGACTAATATATAATAAACAATAAATCCAGAAACAATTATAATTCCAAAAATTAATGAAAATCTTAGAAGACGTTGAAACTGTATGGTGGCTAATTCTACTTCGGATTTTTCTTTAAGAGTAACTTTACTGTTCATTATTTTTAAACCATGCGATAGTTTTTTTCAGACCTTCCCTTAATGTGGTTGTTGGCTCCCAATTTAAAATTTCTTTTGCTTTCTTCAGATCCGGACACCTTCTTACAGGATCGTCTATAGGAAGATGTTTAAAAACGATTTCTGAATGAGAGTTCGTTAACTCAAGTATAATATTTGCTAATTCTAATATTGTAAATTCTTTGTCATTTCCTAAATTTATTACTTCCCCAAGGGCCTCTTGCTTATGAACCATTTTCAAAAATCCTTCAATTTCATCAACAACATAGGTAAAGGAGCGAGTCTGAGATCCATCTCCAAAAACCTTTATATCCTCGTCAGTAAGAGCTTGGTGGATAAAATTGGGGATTACTCTTCCAAATTCAGGACCAGAACGGATTCTTGGTCCAGATGTGTTAAAAATTCTAACTATTTTATTCCTGATATCATGTTGAAGCTCATATGCTTTCACAAAAGCTTCTCCAGCCCTTTTTGACTCATCATAGCAACTCCGAGGTCCTACTGGATTCACATGTCCAAAATATGTTTCTGGAGTAGGAACTGCTGTATCTGGAGGATTTCCATAAACCTCTGAGGTA
>CAZRKO010000212.1:0-3624 GCA_964600445.1 uncultured archaeon | reverse complement strand
GATTTGCCGGGCAATCCTAAATATGACTTTATAAATTCAAATGAAATTCATCTAGACGTAGTGTCTGGAATTGATAATGCGATTAAAGTACTACTCAAGGCCCTCCCTAATATTAAATCTCTTTTGGCTTAAATTAAAATTTCTAAATTATTGCGTTAATTTAAAAACCTAAGAAATAAAAACATAATTTGATTAAAAGTGACATATAAGTACAAATATTTCTATAGATTATTTATATATTTTATTTATTAAACGAATCACGATTTTCAATTAATTTCCAAGGAGTAAAAAAAAAATGAGCAAAACATATGAAAGTTATGATATTGAGCCAGAGCAAGCTAAAGCATTAAAGGAATTAAATAAGATTGTTGGTAAAAAAATTCCATTTCTTGATGAACGTGGTTTACCTGCCTTTGGCTTCAAAGTTAGGGATAGACACGTAATTGGATTATGGTTATATAACTGTGGATTGGAAGAATTCCCCAAGGTTATATTTGAATTTAAAGAACTAAAAGAATTATATTTATCATATAATTTATTAAATTCAATTCCAACTTCCATTGAAAATTTACATCTTCTCCAGAATTTAAACCTAACATGGAATTTTTTAACTACATTACCAAACTCAATAGGTAATCTTGACTCTCTCCAGGAATTAAAATTGGATTCAAATAAAATATCTGCTCTTCCAGAATTATTTGGAAAGCTTCATTCAATTGAAATTTTAGAATTAGGAGGCAATCAAATAGATGATTTACCTGAATCCTTTGGAGAATTAAATTCTCTTAAAAAATTGTTTTTAAATAAAAACTTATTGAATCATTTACCTGAATCAATTACTAATTTAAAATCATTAAATATTTTAAATCTTGAAAACAACAATCTAAAAGTTCTTCCAATTTCTCTTAAAAAATTAAAATCGCTTCATACTTTAACTTTGGCCGGTAATGGACTGAAAAAACTTACAAATCAGATAATTGAACCCACATTATCTTTAAAATCACTTCATACTTTAGATTTTAGTCACAATCAATTAAAAAACCTTCCTGACTCTATAGGTGAATTTGAAAATCTAAATGTATTAAGATTAAGAGAAAATTTATTAAAAACACTTCCAGATTCTTTTGGAAATTTAAAATCATTGAAATCTTTGGATTTATGTAAAAATAAATTTAAAATATTTCCAGAGGCAGTACTTAAACTAACACAGTTAAAAAGATTATTCTTTGAAGGGAATGAGTTAAAAACACTTCCAGAATCATTTGATAACCTTAAATCGCTTGAAAAATTATTTCTTGAGGAAAATCAACTAACATCTCTTCCAGAATCATTTGGAAATCTTAGTTCACTTCAACGTGTATATATAGTGAGAAACTACATAGGAAGACTTCCAGATTCTATAGGCAATTTAAAATCTCTTAAAACATTGGATTTAAGAAATAATCGTTTACAAACCCTTCCAAGTTCTCTTTTTAATTTACAAGATCTTCAAGAATTAGATTTGAGATATAATAAATTTGAAACAGTTCCCGGTTCGATATGGAAATTAAAAGGAATAAAACAATATTTTTTAAAACTTGATGGTAACCCACTGGATGTTAAATCTAGAAACGTAATTGCGGGAGGTCTTAAAACTATCCAAAAATTCAGCCGAGAAAGGGACAAATTGAAAGGATTGTTAGAAAATAAAGACTATCGATAATTATTTTTATTAATCTATATGTGATGTATTATTTCTTAATAAATACTCCAAGTTATTCGGAAAATAACTTTTCAAAACATTTACAGCAAGGTATTCCAACTTTGATCTCATTTTCATAGATCTGTTCAAATCTTTTTGATTTGTTCATAAGTAGCAATAAATTTTCTTTGAGTATTCTCGAATTTGAGTTCTGGCTGAAATAAAATTTACTCAGATAGCTTTTATGATTTTCCCCATGGCATATCGGACAAAATGAGAAAAAATTAATAAATTCTTGAAACTGTGAACTTCGATCTGCTTTAAGATCATCTTCCAAATTAAAATTACTTGGTCTTAATTTAATATTTTCAAGGACTTTTCTTGATATATGGTTTAAAATAATTGAATCTCTTGAACGGGTTTTAGTTGATATTAGATAAAATCCGTCTAAATTATTATATTCTACAAAATTAAGGATATCTTCATAATCTCCCCTGTTTTTCAAATCAATACTACTTCCAACTACAAATATTGGAATATCACTATCTGTATTTTCTCTTATAAGATTTAACCAATTGTTTAAATCATTGATTAATTGATCATTTGAATAATCCAAAAATAATAGGCATCCTGAAGCTCCTCTAATAAAATTTGGAAATAGAAACTGAAATCTCTCCCCTGAATTGATATCCCATAGAGCAATAGCAATCGAATCCTCATCTTCGTTTGAGTATTCTATTACTTTAATAGAAAGACCAATTGTCCAGTACGAAGTATCGCAACAAGAACTAAAAGCATACTCACAGCTTTTAAAAAAAGCCTCCTTTACAGAAGAATGCGACCCAACAGCTATTACTTTTGATTTATAAGATGATGGCAAATTTATTTTTTAATATTTTTTAAAATAAATCACTAATATCATTCATGATAGTGATAAGAACTTAATTATTAAAATATTAAGATTTTTATTTTTAAGAGAGAGAAAATTCTTAATAGAAAAAGATTTGATTGAGAAAGATAAGAATAATTATTCGATTAGTCAATATATTTCGCTTTTATCAGATGGTAATTATTTGGATAATCAAGATATTGATTCTTTAAATGAGATTGTTAAGTTTCGAAATAGTCTTATCCATAATTCCCCTAACCCTTCCTTAGAAACGTATTTAGAACTAATTGATAAGTTAGAGTTGATAAATCCTAAAATTATTGGATTGATATTAGATGAGCAAGAGAGAAAAAAGCAAGACAAAAAGAAAAAATAAATGCTTTTCAATTGAGAAAATTGGATTTGAGAGAATAACGCAAAAAAAGAAATAAAAGTTACCACAAGGTTTTATTGCTTTATAAATTTTAATCAAATTTAATGCAATTTTCTTAACATACACCAAATTGGTACTTCGGTTTTAGGTATTATAAGATGTTCAAGTACTTCAAATCCATGTTTTTGGTAGAAAGAAATATTTTTTTCTGTATTAGTTTCCAAGTAAAGAGGTAATCCTTCTTTGTCGATTTTTTTGATCATAGCCCTTAAGAGTAAGGTTCCATAACCTTTTCCTTGCTCCTCTGGTTCAACGGCGATGGATTGGAGATACCAATGATCAAAGGGTGCAAGACGCTTATGTGCAGGACCTATATATTTATATATCGGCATACCTTTTTTCATTGCTTTGAATCCAGTTTTACGCATTGCATGAAAACCACCGTGTCTTATCATGCTCCAGATAGATTGATAAACTTTTTTTGGAGGTATCCATACAGCAATTCCTTCTAAATTCTCAGATGTAGCGTATACTTCACCATTTCGAATTCCATGCTTATAAATTGCTACAAATCCATATTGCACTTTCTCCCTTCTTTCAATTTCATCGGGAAACATAAATGTTGTAACGGGATCATCTTGAAAAGCTCTGCCTGACACTTTACATACCCGTTTAATATGT
>CAZRKO010000211.1:0-3631 GCA_964600445.1 uncultured archaeon | reverse complement strand
TAATAAATGAATGAGCCATTCCATTTTGCGAAACAATCTCCTATACTTCTCAATTCGGCAGAATATCCCTACTATATAAGCTATTAAAAATGGGAATAAAACTGCTAATAAATCCCAAGTATTCTCAGTAGGTAGCAGATCTCCCTTGTATATAATCCAAAAAAATTGAATGCCAAAAAAAATAAAGATTTCCATCAAACCAAATAACTTTACCGTCAATAAGCCTATTTTTGGAATAGAAGTTTTTATGGGCTTCATTTTCTTTATATTCATTTCGTTAACTAATATCAATTATAAATTTGTCTTTTAAAAAATTCATGGTCACACTTTTTTAAAAGTTCATATTCTAATGGACTAGAAGTTCCGAATGTTCAATTTTAATGGGAATATTGTCGCGCGATCATCATTAAATATTAACTCGAAGAATGCTCCTGAAAAAGAATGTCCGAAAATCTTAAGAGAGAGGTTCAAACTTACTAAAAGTGGAAAAAGGAAGGAATTATTGGCAAATAATTACCTGTAAATTTAAAAATAAAATGTAATCAATTATTCAAATGTTTTTTTCCAAATCTTATAATTTATATAATTCTAGAAGAAGTATAATAGCTTAATCTTATATCATCAAATAATCAACCTATATTAAGCCTAATTGAGTTTTGAAATTTAAAGTTCCGATATTTATCAAAACGCTCAATAAAGAAAAAAAAATGAAAAATCTAAATCTTTTCATTTTAATTTGTAGATTCAAAAAAATCTAGATTAGGACAAAAATTTAATTATGTTTAATTCTTTAATATATTTATAACATTTTTCCTCTTAACATAATTTAGCATTTTTTATAATGGCTAATTTACGAAATCCTCCATATGATGCGTGGTTACTCTGGGTTCCTACATATCAGTGTAATTTAGATTGTGAATATTGTATTCTTGAAAAAATAAATAGATATATTCCAAATACTTATAACATTAATATTTCTGCAGTAAAAAATACTCTTAACGATTCAAATAAGATTTATAGAATTGATTTTACAGGTGGAGAACCTTTTTTAGCTCCAAATATTGTTGAATTTTGTATTGAATTAACAAAAAAACACTTCATTGCTATTAATACTAACTTGACATCTAAAAAAGTTAAAGAATTTGCTGAAAAAATTGATCCTGAAAGGGTCTTATTTATTAATGCTTCCTGTCACATTAAAGAATTAGAAAGAATGAATTTATTAAGTAGATACATTGATAATTTTTTTTTATGTAAAAACAGAGGATTTGATATTAGGGCTATTGAAGTTGGATATCCTCCACTTTTGAAAGAGAGCGATAAATATAAAAGATTTTTTTTAGAAAAGGGAATTTATTTAACATTTTGCCCTTATATGGGAAAATATAAAGAAAAATTTTACCCTGATTCCTATAGTGAAAAAGAACTTAAGATTTTGGGCCTAACAGAAAAAAATATTGACCGGTTTCACCAATATGGAAAATTATGTAATGCAGGGTATAATGTTGGTATAATTCAAACAAATGGAGATTTCAGTTATTGTTTTGCAATTAATAAATCTCTTGGAAACATCTATGAAGGAATTAAATTTAAGGATAAATTAACAAGGTGTCCATTTAAGTTTTGCAATTGCCCTGTGAATACGTTTGATCCTTACCTTTTTAGAAAAGCATTGAGTGAAGTTGGTTCTTATGATTCAGAATGGATTCAACCTTTTAAAAATAGAATTAAAAATTTTACAAAAAATTTATTATATAACTATTCAACAGATAACATTAGAACATTAATCATCGAAAAATTTATGAGAAATAAATTTACTCGTAAATATCTTCTTAAACATTGGATTCTGTAAATTAATAATGTTATTGAAGTAGGTTATATGGTAAATCTTTTATTAATTAGTTGATTGATATCATTATAATTGGTTAGGATAAGGACAATGTTAATTTCAGGAACTCTAACCATAAGAATTAAAAAAATTGATATCAAGATAAAAGCAGTTATATTAGCCTCTTTGTTTATTGGAATAGTAATTAGCACCATATTTCTAATTAGACTATTTATTTTTGCTTGTTTTGTCCCATCATATAGTTTTGCTTGTACCTCGTTGATTACTAATTTTTTTCCTAAAAATGAATAAAATTTATATAAAAATGCCATAATATTTTATTTGATATTAATTTTAAAATATTCAAAATTACTAGAGGGGTTTCTATTAAAATGTTGGAATCTAATTCGAATGTGCCAAAATCTATTGAAAAATTAATGGCAGTATATGAAAAATATGAAACAAAAACTAAAAAGAAAAAGTTTTGGACAGATCCAATTACATCTTTTCATGAGGACTATTTCTATACCAAATACAAAACAAAATACTACAAACTTTCTAAATTACTTTTAATTACGAGCATTTTACTATACGCATTGTATTTTGTGGGCTTCGGTATTGAAGCATATGTACTTAATATTCCCGGACGTAGTGGTGAATTAATTTACCGTATAATTCTTTTTGCTCTACCGTTAGGATGCATTCTCCTTCTTATCTTTTTAATTGTGAAAGACTTAAACAAATGGAACTGGGCCTCTTATGCTATTTGGACTTCTATCTTATTAGCAGCTATATTAACTGGTATTACATTTTTTAGAACATTTATAGGACGAGAAGAAATGAGTTTTAGCACAATTTATACCGCCGCAGGAATAGGATGGGCTCCAGCTTGCATAGTATTTTATGTTACATTTAAACATCATAAATATATTACTGATTATGGGGGGATACATCTATTTCTCGGATGGATTTACAGAATCAGCAAAAATCACGGAGATTTTAGAGCTCTAAGAACCTCTTTTGAAAAACTCTTAACTGATTTTGATAGCTGGCTTAATAACAGTTTAGGATTGATAATAAGAGAGAGATGGCGGATTTCAGAAGGATTTTCTCTAAATGCTATTTCCAATGAAAAATTTGTCGATAACATTAGCATAATTTATAGGACTGAAATCGAAAATGCGGTCTCAGGATTATTGGTAGAGGATATTTTGAAGACTAAACCCTTTGAAAGTATTCATGAATCAGAAAGAAAAATCTCAAAACTTAGTAGATTCAATTTAAGAACTCTTAGTTATGAACTCGCATTGGATCAACTTCCCATGATTGTTGACCTCATTAAAAAACTCTCATCAAAAGATTTGGAAGTACGATACTACTCTTTTAAACAAAAATTTAACAAATATAAATCAAAACTAATTGCCTTTTTTATACTCTACATTGGTACTCTACTCCCGATTGTACTTCCACTATTTGGTTAAAAAAAAATTTTTTTTTTCTTCTTTTTTTATTGTTTAGATTAACGAAAAATGGTGGTTATATAATTATAAAGATCCTGCACCAAACCTAAAATTAGAGTAAAAAAAGGTTTATTCATCATCCTCAAAGTAATCAAGGTCAAGGATAATTTTTTCATCGATATAGTATTTTAGATCTCATTAAACAGAAAAAAAAATTAGTATTAGGTATTTAGATCTTAGAGATGTGAGTTAAGCCAATTAATTACATCTTTAAACACTTCATCTCTATTAATTTCGTTAAAAATTTCGTGTCGAGCATCTTGGTAAAATTTATAGGTTACAT
>CAZRKO010000210.1:0-3657 GCA_964600445.1 uncultured archaeon | reverse complement strand
ATATTTCCAATTAAATATCCTTCTTTAATTTGACTGGATTTATTTGTAAAAAGAAGTACTAAATGATAATTGTAGGAAGAACCTGAATTTGATTGCCCAATTTCTATAACTTCTTCAATATTTTTAAAATCAGTTATATTATTGCTTGTTTCACTTAATTTCTTTAATTCAAAAAAAAAATCAGTAGGCACTTTTAATGGCTTATCAAAATCTCCACTCTCAAAGGTCAATGCTAATTCATTTCCCTCCGTTTCCTCACTTCCTTTAAAGATTACCTTATAAATCATCAAGTTCACTAGAATAAGTCGGGATATTTTATACTATTTCTATTATGTAATATGTAATCCTAATAATATAAATTTATAATGTGAAATAAAAAAAAAATATAATGGGTTCTTTCCAACACGTATAATTACTTCTCTTGAATTATAATGTTTTCTTCTAAAAATCCTTGGTCTATTAGGAATTTCTTAAGTTTAAAACGATGGTCGCCTTGTAGTTCAACTTCATTGCCCCGTACGGTGCCACCTGAAGCACATTTTTTCTTTGCTTTTGTTAGTATATCTTTTAAGTTGACATCGAAACTACCTTGAAAGGTAATAACTGTTACAACCCGCCCCCATTTACGCCTATCATTAGAGATAATTATTTGTTGCTCATCTGCACTTAAGCTGTCACAGATGCACAACTCTTTTGGAAAACTACATAGTGGACAAATCTCTTCGTCTTTAATGCTGTTTTTTCACAACCTTTTTTATAAAATTATTTAATTCTAAAAATTAATAGATTAAAATCTCTTAAAAACCTTTACTCTTTATTCAACAATTTATTAATGCAAAATACTGTTTTTTAAAATTTTTAATTCTTTACGAACAAATTAGTACAGCATTTCAATTTAAAGAGACCTAAAAATAATAGTATTGCAATAAAATATTCTAAAAAAGTATATATTCAGATATTTAGATAGTATTATTATTATTATTAAAAAAACAAAATGATTTAAGAGATGAGCTATGGAAGGTTCATGGATATTTAAAGTAATTACAGCAGGTGCTGGAGGTGTGGGTAAAACAGCAATGATAACCCGCTATTGTACAGGGAAATTTGAAGAGGGGTATAAAATGACAATTGGAGCAGGATTTCATACCAAGTCAGAAACCCTTGATACAGGCGAGTCTGTGAAAATGCAATTATGGGATTTTGCGGGTGAACGACGTTTTAGAGATCTGTTACCAGATTATTGTAAAGGAGCAAGTGGCGCCTTTATATGTTTTGATTTAACTGATTATGATACTTTTCGAGAGATCCCCGAATGGTTAAAAATTATACGCCAAAAAGCGGGATTTGTTCCAATCATTCTTATGGGAATGAAATGGGATTTACCTGATCATGAAATCGATTATGACGCCGCAAATGATTATGCCCAACAAGCAAAGTGTAATCAATGCGTATTTTGCTCATCTAAGGGTAATATTAATGTTGATGAATCATTTCAGGCTATGGCTAAATGGTTGATTTATTATGCTACTGAGTCTAAATAATCTTGTTTTTTGGAAGTACCATAGCAATTTATTCGCTTTCAGTTTGTTAATATTTTCCTACTCAAAAGGTCTTTTTTATTTAACTATGAAGAATTTATCAATGTTGTTATTAAAAATCAATTAAGAAAAGATCGTTAATAAAGGACATTGGAACAAAATAACACAAGATTATGAAAGATGTAAAAATCCTATTAAAGAGTTTAGATTTAAATAGGAGGAAAGCGCCCCCGGCATGGTTTCCGTCATGTCCAGAAATTAGACAAAAAGATCTCGAACATGCGACCGCCCGGTTAACTTCCGGTCATATTGGTAATCAAATATGAAAGCCGGGTGCTTTGGGCGGGCTGAGCATGATTATGCTCAGTGCTCTACCTAACTGAGCTACGGAGGCGCGGTTTCCAATGCATAAACACGTAAAGTGTTGAGTGCTCTCGCCGGGATTCGAACCCGGGTCACAAGGGTGAAAGCCTAGCATGCTTGGCCGAACTACACTACGAGAGCGTAGTATATTTACGTTATTATTAGAAAACAATTCAATTCAGATTTTATTTTTTTAATAATAAAAATTAATTAGTTTCCTAGGTAGATGTTTAAATCAATTAAGAAATTAAAAATTTTTGCTTTATTTCTAGAAATATGCGGGAAGGGGGATTTGAACCCCCGAACTCCTACAAGACTGGATTCTAAGTCCAGCGCCTAAGGTCGGTTTTCGATTAAGTACGTAAACACCTTTGACCAGACTTGGCAATTCCCGCTTAATGATAATAACAAATTGATTAGTATTAAGTAAAATAAAAAATCTATAAATTAATAATTTGTTATTTCTTAATTATATAAGAGTAAATAAGTAAAACTATAAAAAAAATATAAATATTTAAGCATTAAATGGTTTGATTGTTACGATTATTATTAAATAGAGAAATATGTAATAAAAAGGGTAATTTTTATGAGCGTAAGGGAGAATTTGATTAAACATTTAACGTCTATTTTGCGAGGATCATCGGGTACCATCCTAGTAATTCTATGTGATCAAAATGGGCTTTCTATCGCAAAAATTGGTAGAAAGAGTGATATAGAGATAAATCCCAATCAAATTACTAGCCTTGCCGCTGCTGCTTTCTCGGCTAGTGAAGAGAATTGGGATGATTTAAATATTAAAGACCAAGTAATTTCATTTTCATACTTCGATAAAGTGTGTTTAATATCGATTAAGATAAATCAAACACTCTTAACAATTGTTCACGATTATCATAAAGAATGGCCATTAGATCCAGATAATATAGCTAGCTCAATGTATTATTTAAAACAAAAAATTGGAGAGTTTTTTGGAGGAAGCGAAGTTTCAGAGGCAGAACTTAACGAATTTTCAAATAGAGTGAGAAGTGCTATATACCTATTCGGTATGGGTACTGAAGTTCCATTTGTATCATATACTTCTGAAAATGTTGATACATCGAACTCATTACCTTCTATTAGTATTATTTTAGATTCAATTCAAAATCCAATATTTATAAGATACAGCTTAGTAGTTCCATCGGGACTCATGTTAGATGCTCGAGAGGTTAGTGGACAAAATTTACCAATCTCAATAGATGCCTTTTCTGCGAATGCTAATGTTGCTTTTCAAAAAATGAAGGAAGAGTCCGAGGGAAGTTCGATTGGAGAGTTATTATGTTATATTGCTATTTCTGGTCAAGATCCTGAAAATTTCTATGGCCTTATTACCTGCCCGTCCGGAAAATTGAACTTTTCAAGCGTAAAAGGAGCATCAAATATTGAAGAGGTTTCATTTATTGGTTTATTTAGCTTAGCATATGGGGGGATTCCTGTTATAGGTGAATCCAGAAATATTATTTATTCTATATCAGAAGTTATCGGTAAAGAAGAAATAACAGAGAGCCTTATTAAAGCGATTAATGAGTTAACTAGTTCCAAATATGAATAATTATGTAAGTGAATCTGGAGAGGGATTTAATTAAGAATTTCTTCAGAAATGGTATTTAATATGAATAACTCTAAATATATCGAAGCTAGACCTAAACTTTACTGTTTACATTATAACCAATGTGATCCTAAAAAATGTACTGCCTTAAAACTAAAAAAATTTCATTTAGTA
>CAZRKO010000209.1:0-3688 GCA_964600445.1 uncultured archaeon | reverse complement strand
AATTGGTGAGCCTCTTCTACTATTAATAAGAAAGGGGGAATATTATCGGTTCTCCTAAGATAAAATAATCGATTACAAAGATAATCAACAATTATTTGTTTTTTTCTTATGCTAATCTCATTTGCAAGGTTAAAGATCGTAATTTGATTTTGATTAACTATATTGGCAATGAATGGGTTTTCTTGAGGTCCAAATATTGTCAGTCGATTTAAATCAGATAACCAGCCAATTAATGCTTGTTTAGTACTTTTACTTCCCTCAGATTCGTTTTCAATATAGTCAATAATATCTTGCAAGGTATAATTCCCTTTTCTCCCTTTATCGTTTTTCAGTTTTACAATGTATTTAGAAAGTTCTCTAACCTGAACATTGGAGATCTGGTCTTGATACTTTCTAAACCACCAAGCATTTAAATTAGGTACAGAAATTTGAAAATAAGAAATATCTTGTATTTTTACCTTATCTTGAATTTTAGGTACATCTTTCAAATATAAATATTCTCCGTGAACATCAATTAAAATTATAGCAGGGTTACCATAGGACGTATTTCTTGTTAATAATTCTTCTATAAGAATAGATGTGAGATAACTTTTTCCCCCTCCCGAAATTGATAGAATAGCAAAATGTTTATTTAATAACCGATCTACGTTTATTTTTGCGTCAAAATTAGAAACTTTTATATTTCCTAAATGTAATCCCCGTTTAATATCGAGTCCTATGAATTGATTAAAAATCTCTTCTTCTAACAAATAGACATCTCCTCCTGGATTTGCTGGATATGACATTCTTTTAATTGTTTTAATCTCCTTATTATTTCCATTTTTAAACTGAATTATCCCTAAACATTTCACAATTGCCGTGGCAAATTCAAAGTCTTCACTTGGAAATAAACCCTTTAATATGTTTGGATTATTATTACTATTATATGACTTTATAGTCAAAGCATCAGAAAAATATTCATTTAATAATAATATTCTTTCAATTATGCCTATTAAATAACCTTCATTTGACTTGGTATATACAAATAATCCCTTTTTTACTAAAACTCTATCTCTCCTTTTACTAATAACAAAGGGAAATCTTGATACATCGGGTAATTGATTAAAATTAAAAATAGTACCAATTTTAGAGGGCATTATAATTTAAAGTCTTAAAAAATATTATTTCATTCTATTTGAGTTAAAATAAAAAAAGGAATGAATTTAAACAAAATAGGAGTAAAAGTTTTTTGACTTGTATTAAAAAAAGAAAATGGAGATTTATTTAATCCTCTTCCTCTAAATCTTGTATCATGCGAAGTATCAAGTAATATCCATTGTACCACAAGTAATTAAGAAAAAAGACAAGACCTATGATTATTAACATTAACATCCCAATAAATAATACACCTTGACCTTGTGACATCTCCGCAAAGATCGTGGTAAGTGTCACCCTGTCTCCTGTTGCAGGACGTGTAAAGAGATCGTATATAACAGCAGTTAAAATTCCAATGATAATTGAAAAAATACTAAGCATTAAAGCACCTGCGGCTATTTTCACTCCGATCCGATTTCTATATTTTTCATTGAATAGTTTTTTCCTAAAAATATTTTTTAAGATCAATGTTCTTCCTTTCTTATATAACCCAAAAAAGTAAACGACTAAGAAGAATAATCCCGCTAATAATGTTCCAATGATAGCTATTTGATAACCAAAATTTAAACTTAAGAATAATGCCATTTTTCCTGTTGCCATAATAATGTCCGCTATCGTATACACAATACCGGCAATAATAACGATTAGGGTTATTGTTATTGCGATGTAAAAAATGGTTGCAACCAATTTTTGTTTTTTTGAATAGCGTATTTTACTCATAAATTTCTCAAATTTGTTTGTTTTTTAAATATAAGAATAGCTTTCTAGATATATAAAATTGATTGTAATATTGTAATAAATTTTGCGTTTTGGAATGCATAAAATAGATTTTCAATTAGTTTGATTTTAATAACAAATAATAATATTGAAAATTAAAAGTAATGGCTAAACTCTATAAAAATATTAAAAAAAAGAGTAAAGATTTATGAATCTCTCATCTGATTTAAGTCGTTAAATTTCCTATATATATTATTGCTTTTTAGCAAATCATATAAATCATAGGTAAATTTATAAATCTCTTTATAAAATCTGTTATTCTTTTCGTTAGGAACCCATTTCTTATCGACTTTACATAGATTTTCCGCAGCTTTTGCCACATCTGGAAAAAGCCCTGCTCCCGAAGCCGCTAATATAGCAGCGCCTAATGAAGTTGCCTCTTCAATAACATTTCTTACACATGTAATTCCTAACACATCCGCATAAATTTGGTTCCAAAAATCAGAACGGGACCCTCCACCTGTAAGTAGCAATTCCGTGGGATCAATTCTCAGTTCTTTAAAAACTTGGATATTTTTTTTCACTTCAAAGGCAACACCTTCAAGTACTGCGCGGTAAAGGTCCCGCCGTTGGTGGCCTAGTGATAAACCGTATAAAATACCTTTAGCATAGGGATTCCAATGGGGTGCCCCCGCACCGATTAAATGCGGAATTAGTATTAAGCCGTTGGCCCCTATAGGGGATTTTTCAGCCTCAGCTGACATAATATCGTATGGATCTTGTCCTTCTGCGGCAGCCATACATTCGGCCTGCCCAACTTGATCTCTGAACCATCTTAATGCTGCTCCAGAGGTGAAAATACTGGCTTCTTGAACCCATGCGCCAGGAATTGCATGACAACTACACAAAACTCTTTTCTCCGGATCAAATTTTGGCTCGCTCAAATAGGCGAGTATAAAACTCCCCGTTCCTGTTGTACATTTTATTTCACCCCGAGAAACGACACCTACCCCTAATGCTGCAGATTGTTGATCTCCGGCACCAGAGACTACTAATGTCTTCTTATCAAAATCTGTTTCTTCAGTAACAATTTCTCCAATATCTACACCACTCTCAACGGGATCGGGCATTTTATCCAAATCAAGTCCCATCTCGGAAGCAATATCTTCAGAATACCTTAAATTATTAATATCAAATAACATAGTTCTGCTTAAATTGCTATGATCACTTAAAAATTTACCTGTTAGCTTATAAATGATAAAATCAGCTACTAACAGAAATTTATGAGTTTTATTATAGATATTCGGCCTTTTATCCTTAAACCAGAGGATTTTGGTGGCTGAAAAATAGGGATCTATTGTTAAACCTGTCGTTTTATATATTTTATCTGCTCCTATCTTATTTTTAATAAATTCAACTTGGTCTGTGGTACGTCTATCCTGCCATACTAAAGCGTTATGGAGGGGAATGCCCTCTTTATCGACAGGAACAATGGTTTCTCTCTGGTTTGTAACCGATAATGATACAATCTCACTTTTATCGATGCCGCTTTTTTTAATTGCCGCTTCGATTGTTTTTTTAATAGAATCCCACCATAAATTCGCATCTTGTTCCACATAAGACGGAGTTGGGTAAAAACTTTCCCATTCTTGATAATCACTTGCTATAACATCTCCCGTTAGATTAAAGATGAATGTCCTGCATCCTGTGGTCCCCAAATCTAAAGCTGCAATATACATGGTTACTCTTTTTATTTTTTTAATTTTATAAAAATAATTTTTAATTTTATAAAAATAATTTTTGATTTTATAAAAATAATTTTTGATTTTATAAAAAT
>CAZRKO010000208.1:0-3718 GCA_964600445.1 uncultured archaeon | reverse complement strand
TGATTGATATATATCAATTGAAGAGTACCAAATCAACATTATATTTCAGGCCTTCTGGGACAGGTCCAGATGTTAGGTTTTATATATTTGGCAAAAGAGAAACCTATTTAGAGGAAATTAAAAATGTACAGGATTACATAATAAAAAACTATATCTGATTTATATGTGATTGATTAAATTGTCTTAAAAATTAAATTCAACTATTCCTTTTGAATAATTCCAGGAATAATAATTAGATTTTTCTCAATTTTTAATATACTTTTTTCTTGAAGGCTTTTCATAGTTTCTAAAATTCTATTCTCATCCCAATTTAATCCTTGAATAAATTGTTCCGTTATCATAGGTTTTTTATTAATAGCAAATTGTATGAAGTATTTATCGTCATCTGTGAGAGTAATATCATTAAATAAGTAGAAATCATGATATCCAATTGTTATTGAGTCAAAAATTAGTTCTAATTCCTTTAATTGTTCCAACATTTTTTTTACTAGATCTTCTGGAACACTTTCTAATTCTTGATCTAAATATTGTTTTATTTTTTCATACTGTGAAAACCCTCCATTGATTAGGGAGAACCTTTCATGATAATTTAAGATTTCTTCAGCGACCAAATCTTGAATATCTTGAGTCTCAATCTCTCCATGTTCAGAACCGTTAGTGGTTGAAATATCACTAGGCATAATCTTATCCAAGGCCTCTATAACGCTGGTTAGATCATCCTTTTTTTTATTCTCTTGATCTTGTTGTATTACCTCACTTGTAATTTTTGCATCATCTTTTAGTAAAACTAAGTCTTTTACTGAAGGTTTTTCCTTGAATTTAATTTCCCTGAGGATTTCTTCTTTTTCTGGTTCGTAAATTGGTTCATCTGTAATTTCAATGTCACTTTTCTTTGCTAATTTTCTTTGCAGTTGAGCTGCTCTTTCTAATTGTCGCTGACGTTTTTTTTCTTCCTTATATTTCTCTTTTCTTACTTTATCTTGTATTATTTTGTTCCATTCTATCCTCTCCTCAATAGATCCAAAATTTTCTACTGTAATTATATCATTTTCTATTGTTATAATCCCTTTCTCTTTTAATCCTTCAATGACCGAATTTGCGTAATTTTCTTTCCATTCTGTTAATTCAACTAATTTTTGAAAATTAAGGAGATCTTCATCATAAGCAAAACTTAAGAGCACTTTCTCTGGGATTGATAAATCTAATTTTATCTCATCAGCAAATAGAATTATTTGAAATTGTGGATTAATTTCCACGATATCATTTATAAGATTGGTTTCCTTCATTACATTTAAGACAGGGATAAAATCTTCATCTTTTATGTTTTTAATGGTTGAAAATGCATGATATTTTATCCTTTGTATTGGTATAAAGCCATATTCAGTTAACTTGTTTTCATCAATGATATAAATAAAATTACGGGCCATTTTATCATAAAACATACCAGTTCCCGCATCATAGATTTTTTCCTTGTCTTCATAAGTTTCAGCATCGAATGATTCAAGTATTGAAATTGCAATTTTAAGCTCTTTCATATCTAGTAATCTTTGTTCTTCAGTTCTGGGCAATGCTGCCTTAAATTCTGAGAAAAATGAAATATATTCAGATTTAGCATTTTTGATTAGATCTCTCTCAACTTTAGTAAACTCGTAATCATCCTCATAGAATCTTACTTTTCTTTTAACAATTCTTTCGAGATATTCTTCAGTTTTAGTGATTAATTCAAAAACTCTTGCCAATTTCTGTCTCAATATGCCTTTTTTCTCTTCAACTACATATTTATCAATTAATTCTTCAATTTCTTCTTTTTTTTTTGCTCTCCTTTTTCTTAATCTTTCTCTGAGAGAAAAAATGCCTAACAGCCCAATAAAAGAAATTTGAATAATAATTATAATAAACATAATTTTTTGCTCTATGGTTTATTTATTCGTCTTAAATATTTATTTTCTATAAAATTTAATTACTCTTTTTGAATTATCCCTGGAATGTTAATCTCATTCTTTTCAATTCTTAATATGTTTTTTTCTTGAAGAGTTTTCATAGTTTTTAAAATTTGTTCCTCATCCCAATCTAATCCTTGTATAAAATCTTCCTTTAGCATAGGTTTCTTGTTAATAGCAAATTGAATAAATGTTTTTTCATTCTCAGTAAGAGAGAGTTCATTAAATAGATAAAAATCATAATCTCCAATTTTATATATGCCATGTATCATTTGCAGTTTTTTTAACTGTTCAAGCATAGACTTCATTAAATCTTCGGGTATATCTCCTAACTCTTTCTCGATGAATTGCTTTATTTTTTCATATTGAGACAGCCCTCCATTAATTAACGTGAATTTTTCATGATAACTTAATATTTTTTCAGAGATTAATTCTTCAAGATTAGATGTTTCTTCTCCTAATGTATCTCTTTTTATTTCCACCTTTTCTATTGATTTAGCGGGCATCATTACATCAAGTGCCTCCATAGCTCCAATTAAATCATCCTTATCCTTAATTTCTCGTTCTTCCTTTAGTTTAATCTCTTCTTTAATAGTTGGTAATTTCTTAATAGTTGGTTTTTGCTTAAATTTAATTTTACTTGGCTCTTTTTCTGATAATTGTTCAGGAATAGGCTCTTCTGAAATCACAACTTCTTCCACTTCTCCCAAACGTTCCTTCAGCTTTGCGGCTCTTTCTAATTGCCGTTTGCGCTCCCATTCTTCTCTCTCCTTTTCTTCTTGTATTTTATCTTGAATTATTTTATTCCAATTTCTCCGATCCTCTACACTTCCAAAATTTTCTACTATAATTATATCATTTTCTATTGTTATAATCCCTTTATCTGTTAAGCCTTCAATAATTTTATTAGCATACTCTTCTTTCCATTCAGTTAGCTTCATTAATTTTTGATTTGTAAGTACATCTTCTTCGTAAGCAAATGTTAAAAGAACTTTTTCAGTTAAAGATAAATCTAATTTTTCCCCATTAGTAAATACGATGATTTGAAACGTAGGATTAATTTCGATTAAATTGTTTAAAAGTTCAGTTTCTTTCATTACATTTAAAATAGGCAAAATATCTCCATCTTTTATGTTTTTAATGGTTGAAAGTGCATGATATTTTATCCTTTGTATGGGTATAAAGCCATATTCGGTTAACTTATTTTCATTTATAATAGAAAGGAAACGGCGAGACATTTTTTCATAAAACATACCTAATCCCGCGTCATATTCCTTAGGCTTTGCTTTATAGGATTCTTCATCGAAGGTTTCGAGCATTGAGATTGCACTCTTAAGCTCTTTCATATCTTGAACTCTTTCTTGCTCTGTTCTAGGCATTCCGGACTTAAAATCTGAAATAAAAGCAGTATATTCCATTTTAGCCTTACTTATTAATACTTCTTCGCTGTCCTTAACTTTTAACTGACTTTTAGCAACTTTAATCTTTTTCTTCACTGTGTCCTCAATATGTGCCTCAGTTTTAGCAATTATTTCTGAAATTTTCGCTAATTTTTGTTTCATTGGACCTTTACTTTCTTCTCCTACATACTTTTCCAATGCTTCATCTAATGACTTTTCCTTTTCTTTTTGTCTTTTTGTTAATTTAATCTTGTTGAGAAAACTTCGATAACGAAAAATTAGTAAAAGAATGAGAATTATAAGGGACGCTAGAATAATCAGCACAATAAGGAAGATTGTCATCTTTATCTAACTTCGAGTTTATTCATTCTTACTTAC
>CAZRKO010000207.1:0-3719 GCA_964600445.1 uncultured archaeon | reverse complement strand
AGTGGCATATAAGGAAATTTAAAAGAAAATTTAAAAATACTAAGAATTTAGATGATAAAGTCTTTTTATTATTTGATTTTATTGGAGAAAAAGATGATATTGAAATTCCTGACCCTATAGATTTTGAACCGGAAGAGTATCAAAAAGTTATGGAAAAGATTGAGTTTGGAGTCGAAAGAGCATTAAAAAAAATTATTGAAATTAATAATAAGGTTGAGAAAGATAATTAAAAAAAAGATTTTGAATGTCCTTTTTATTTGTATGGGTAATACCGCAAGAAGCCCCGCCGCTGAATATTTAGCTAAAGGTTTGAAAGAACAATTTAAAGAAGACCTTAAGGATGTAATTTTTGATAGTGCTGGATTTTTTAATGCGTTTTCCTACATGCAACCTGAATCTAGAAATTATCTTCATTCAAAGGGAATAAATAATTCAGATTTTAGGCCAAAAGTCATAGATGGAAGCCTCTTAGAACAGGCAGATCTCATCCTAACGATGGAACACTCTCATTCAATGGATATTAAAAGAGATTATAATAATGTGAAAGATATCGATAAAAAAACACTTACCCTAAAAGAATTTAGCGGAGATATTGATAATTTGGATATAATAGATCCCTATTACGAAAGTTCAAGTTTTTATGCGAAAATACTAAAGATCATTGATAAATACGTTGAATTGGCAGTAAAAAAAATAATAGAACTTAATAAAACAATTGATTAAAATAAAATTCTAAAAACTGATTTTTTATGGTTAAAATAAAAAATGTGCTATGTGTCTGTTTTGGGAATTCATCCCGAAGTCCCCTCGCTCATGGGCTCTCATTATGGCTTAAGGATTTCAAATATAAAGAAGAACTACGGGATATCAATTTTGATTCTGCTGGATTTGTTAATGTTTTTAAAAAAGCACAGCCGGAAACAATTGCTTATCTTAAAACAAAGGATATCGATTTCAGTGATTTTCATGGGAAAATTATGGATAAGGAATTATTAGAAAAGCAAGATTTAGTTATTGTTATGGAAACTATGCATCTTAAAAGACTGAAAAGAAAATTTAAAAATGTTAAAGATATTGATAAAAAATCTTTTCTGTTATTGGAATTTGCGGGAGAAACTGAAGATTTAGATATTCAAGATCCCGTAAATTTTGGACAAGAAGTATATCAAAAGGTAATAGATTCTGTAGAAAGTGGAGTTATAAAATCAATAGAGAAAATAATTCAACTTAATAATCAAGTTAGGTAATAATTAAAAAAGTAATTATGGTTAAGAAAATGAATAAATCTAATGAAATTTCAAATGTGCTTTTTATCTGCTATGCAAATACTTGCAGATCTCCTGCTGCAGAGTATTTTGCGAAGGGGCTAAAACAAACTAAATATAAAAATGAGCTAATTGATATAAATTTTGATTCCGCAGGATGGCATGATGCATTTAATCATGCTCAACCTGAAACTATAAATTATGTTCAAGCTAAAGGGCTTGATATCTCCGATTTTCGACCAAAAGTCATTACACGAGAATTGTTAAAAAAACAAGATCTTATAATCGGGATGGAAAGATATCATCTAGTAAAATTAAAAAATAAATTCCGAGATTTAAAAAAAGAGCTAGACGGAAAATTATTTACTCTAAAACAATTTAATGGGGCAACAAAAAAGGACGACATAAATATTCCTGATCCATATAGGACAGGGGTAGAAAACTATAATAGAATCCTTAAAATTGTTGAAGAAAATGTAGAAAAGTTAGTAAGTAAAATTATTGAAGTTAACAAATCTATTTAAATAAGAATTTATTTCCAAAAAAAAAGGATAATTATCGATTTAAACAAAATTAAATATTGCTTTTAAGATCTATTTTTAAAGGAAAAAATTATTAAACAATTCTGGCTACTCGAGCATGTTAAACGCAATACTTATTAGTCATGGTAAAACTGGCACTCTTTTATATGAAAAGATTTTTTTAAAAGAATTAAATGATGAAAATTTGGAAATACTTAATAGATTTTTAACAGCTTTAAAAAGCTTTACTTCTGAAATACTGGTTGATGGATCTAAAGAAGTAAAATCTGTTAGTTTAGGAGATTACAGAGTTAAGTCCACTTTCATTCCCGAGATTAATTCGGATTTAATTATGGTTCTAGATAAAGAAGATCAAAAAATTAACAATAAATTAACTCCTCCAATAATCGAAATTATCAAGAATCATAAAGACCTTTTTCTTGAAACAGATTATACCCCCGAAAGATTTAAAACATTTGATCAGCAAATAAATAATCTAATCCTCTCAAGTAAAAAATTAATTGATGAGGTAATATTGGAGCGTAAAGATGATGTTTTTAAATCTATATGGATTCAAAAAGGAGCAATATCTACAAAATTGCGAGGTAGTTTAATAAAGGAAAAAGAAAAGATCCTCATAAACCTAGAAAAAGAGGATAATTATCCAAAAAGATTAATTCTAGTCGAAAGATTAATAATTCTTTTAGAAAAACTAAATGAAGAAGATGAATTCTCCAAATTTCAAAAAGAAGCAGAGGCACTTGGCAAAGAAATAAGAGAGAGAAAAGTTAGATTGAGTTTTTATTTAAAATTAACAAAAGAGGCTTTAAAGTATAGTGAATATAATAAGGCTTATTCAAATTTGTATTCTTTTAGTTCCAAACTTAAAAATATGGCAAAACCTCAAGTCCAAGAGAATTATCATATGCTAGCAACTACTTTAGCAAAAAAAGATAAAATTCCTAAGATTGAGTTCTCTCAAGCGGTATCTGAAATTTTAATTTCTCCCGATAATATTGATGAATACTTAGCCTAAAATGATTCTATCAATATCATATTGTGTGTTTTTTTTCGTTCAAGATAAATTTTTAAAGAAAATATTTTATTATAGATTTAAATTTACTTTTTTTTAATTTTTAATAGGGATATTTTATGAATAAAATTACAGTAAATAATGCTGTAGTGGAAATCTTAGTTAATAACATTACTAAAGTTGAATTTGATGCAATAGTAATACCTTCAAATTCCAGACTCCTCCCAAGTGGTAATTTAAGATGTGAAGTTTTGCGAGAGGCGGGAGCTAAAGTACAAATGGAATGTAATAAAATAATTAATAAAGTTGGTATCGTTGGAGCAGGGGCATCAGTAATAACTTCAGGAGGAGATCTGAAATCACAACATATCATCCATACAGTTGGTCCACAATTAGGCCAAGGAAAAGAAGGAAAAAAAATTATGTTATGTACATGGAATTCACTAACTCTAGCAGATTTGGCAGGGTTAAAATCTATTGCTTTTTGTCCGATTTCTTTAGAAAATTTGGGTTTTAATGCAAAAGTTTGTGCAGATGTTATGATTCCTACGATAAAGAAGTATTTATTAGAAAAAAACAAGAATTTAAAACATGTTGGAATAATCTTGACGGAACTACCTGAATATAAAGATTTCGAAAATGTAATCGAGAGTTCTTCAAATTAATCTGTTTATCAAATATAATAAAATGTGTTAAATTTGCTTTATTCTCTTAATTTATCTTTCAATTGTTCAATTTTCTCCTTATATATATCTATATATTGTTTCTGCCCTAATTGGTTGAAGATCTCTAAAGTTTCTTCATAATTTTTAAGTGCTTTATCAATATTGCCTTGTATTTCATAGATTTTTCCGATATTATTAAGATCGCTTGCTTTACTCATTAAATCTCCTAGTTGAT
>CAZRKO010000206.1:0-3772 GCA_964600445.1 uncultured archaeon | reverse complement strand
CTCGTCTTGTAGTTTATTAAGACGCTCTTCCACCTGAATCAACTTTTCACGTACATAAAGCATTTTTTTATGCATATTGTTTGATTCGGGATATTTTACTAAGAAATAACGCCAAAAGCCTCCTTTTAAGAATTGATATTCCATTTGCCTTTCATCATCATCTTTAAGCTCTTTTCTTATTTTTTTAAAATTCTTCCTGATTTCAGTTGGAAGTACCCATTCTTCCATTTTATCATAACTTGCGGTTGGAATATATACTAACCCTTTTGCGGGGTAGCTATTCATATATTCTGAGAGGGTTATGGATTTAATCCACTCATTATTAACAATCTGCTCAAAAAAAGTAGGAATAAAAGGTTTTGTATTATCCCCATCCCAATGGCCAGCTCCGTCTACATAGCAAATTTGATGCGTTGATCCCCAACCTCCCATTTTTTCAGCATCAGAGATTAAAAGCGCCATACGATCTCCTTTCTCATCGGCTACCTTTTTTAAATAATCTACACTATAGTATGTTGGTTTCCAGGGGGTTAGATATCTCAATTGCTCATTTATTGGAAATATTCTTAACGTTTTACCCTCATCCTCAGTTATATATGTGTAAAATGTATCATCTTGAGTTAATCCACAAGACCTAAGGTGATTATCATCCACGAGGATATATTTTAATCCGACATCGCTTAGAAATGAAGGATAATTTGGTTCCCAGACACGTTCCGATAACCAAGCACCTTTCACTTCCAATCCGAATTCTGCTTTTATAAGATTTGATAGTTTTTTCAGTTGGGCTATTTTGTCACGATAAGGAATTATAGCAAAAATAGGCTCATAATAACCTCCACCTATCATTTCTATTTGACCTCTTTTTGCCATGGTTTTTAATTTCTCAATGAAAGCAGGTTTGTTTTTTAAAAACCACTCCAATATATTTCCTGAAAAATGTAGAGTAATTTTAACTTCGGGGTATTTGTAAATATTATCTATTAACGGTTCATACGCTTTTTTAAAAGAATCTTCAAACACAAATTCAAAATTATCGACTGGTTGATGAAAGTGAAAGACTATGGGCAAAAATATAGATTTATCAAGCATAAGTTAAATCTCTTATATGTTGAATGTTATAAACAAAAGTAAGATTTGGTTCTTTTTAATTATGATGATAATTATCTTTAATTGATTTTTAATATGTTGAGTAAGAGAAAAATGGTTCTTCTAAAAATAGAAGATGTTAAAACAAGGGTTAATAAAGTATTAGATAATAATATTATAATATTCATAAGAGGAAAATAAAAGATGGTCAATAAGATAAAAGCGATTGAAATAAAAGATTATATTGGTAAAAAATTTTATACAAGTTGGTATCAAGTAAGTCAGGAAGCGATAAATAAATTTGCAGATCTTACAAAAGACCATCAATATATTCATATAAATCCTGAAAAAGCGGAAAGATCTTTTTATGGAAAAGCTGTTGCTCATGGTTTCTTCGTTTTATCTATGTTAGGATTCTTTACTTTACAAGACGGAGATAAAGATTCTATGCAATTTTATATAGCAGATGCAAAAGGAATAGTTAATTATGGCTTCGATAAAATTAGGTTTATATCTGCTGTTCCAGTCGGTTCTTTTATTCGTGATGTTTCATATATATCAAAGG
Source organism: uncultured archaeon (assembly GCA_964600445.1). GTDB lineage: Archaea > Asgardarchaeota > Lokiarchaeia > Sigyniarchaeales > SOKP01 > LW40-45. The sequence goes on along the minus strand of CAZRKO010000206.1, from coordinate 2,118 downwards.
TTGAGTTGGTTAAAAGGGGTATGAAATTTATATCGCACCACACAATTGAAATTAAAGGACAAGACAAACCTGCCGTTATAGCTGATTGGATAAATTTGCTAATTTTATAATTGGTTATCAAAAACTTAATGTATTAAAACTAACCTGAAATCAATCTTTAATTCCTAAAATGATTGAACTGCTTAATGATAACCGATTCTCTAATTTTATCATGATAAATTAGTAGGTATATCTATCATGAAGGGAAATTAAAAATAACCTATTAACCATATAAACCTATAAAAGAAAACAATAAATTATTTTTCTAACTCTATAAAGTATAAAACTTATATTTAATATGGTACGATAACTGATTATTTATATCAACCAATAATTTCTGATTAAAATGTTAGAAAACTTAGATAAGAGTTTGATGCGGAATATTTTTAATACGAATGAGTTTAAAGGATGGCTTATTGCCCATAGATGGTTTGGTGATAAATCTACATTATCTAACCTAAAGTTTGAAGTTTCATTTCTTTATTTTGAAATTATTGCTAAGCGAATTTTTCTAACGGTAATTCAAATTCAAACTCAGAATTATAGCAAATCCTATTTTCTACCTTTATTATATTATAAAAAAATAAAAGATATTCTTGAACCAAATGAACATGAAAGAAGCAATATAATAAAACTTACGGAGAACACCTTCAGTAAAAAAATTGTATTAAATGTCAACAATATAGATAAGGTATTTACACTTAATCTTGTTGAGGCCGAATATTGTGTCTTTTTCTGGAAGAAAATCTTATTTGACAATGAGATATCAGAAAGATTTCCGTCTCTTGCTTTGGACCTTACCCTCTATTTAGATCAATTTCAAGATAAAGTTAATATGGAAAAAGTTCAAAACCTAATAGAAGCAAGTTTATACCCTGAAAGATATGAAATTTCAATAGATCAATTAGGGAAGGGCAATACAACTAATTTAATATTCGAACTAAATTTAGTAAACAAAAAAACTCCTGAAAGGGGGCCAATATCTTATGTGTTAAAATCCTATAAGGAACATTTAGGTAGTATAGAACCAACCACTTTATATGTTTTAGTTAAAAATGTATATCCAAACGCACCTAAAATCTACGGCACAATAAAATTGCTCCAAAAGGAAACAATTGGAATACTAGAAAATGTTCCAAACGTCGGAAACTTAGGAGATATATATTGGACAGAGCTTAACTATATGGTGGAAGCCATATTTACTAATATTAAAAAAGATTATTCTGATATTGATTCTAAAGAATATTTTTCAAAATTAATAAAAAATTATTGCTCAGAAAGCCTAAGTGTTTCGGTTGATATAAGCTCTCGTATTAAAGAACTTCATGAAGCATTAATTTTAAAGGATTTAAAAGAATATGAACTGGAACAAGTGGAAAGTAAAAAATATTTGGAGGATTATACCGAAAAACTCAATGAAATGATTTCTGATATGCAGAATATCATAGGTCAGGAATCAAAAGATGCTTTCTATAATCTACCAAAAGTTAGTTCTATTCTAATTGACATAAGGGATATTATGGAAAAATTTCGCCTTGAATTTAGTGAGGAAATCATAAAAATACAACCTGTTCATCAAGATTTACACATGGAACAAATTCTCTATAATAAAATGAATGATCATTATCAGTTTTATTTTATTGATTTTGAAGGGGATCCCCAACTTCCTCTAGAAGAAAAAAAAGGAAAGTTTCCTATTGAGAAGGACTTAGCATCATACCTAAGAGCACTAAGCTACATCAAGTTTAATACATTATTAAGTTTTATTGGAAAGAAGGTTATTAAACGAAGAAGTTATGAAGTTCCTGAGGAAATATTATATAATCTATTTTTTAGAAGAGCGGCCAGACCATTGAATAAAACGCTTGATGTTGTTCTTAAATTTTTAAATACTTGGGAATCGAGATTAATAGGTAAAATTTTAAAAAATTTAAATATTCATGTCACACTAATTACTTATTTTTACATCGAAAGAGCATTACACGAGTTAAATTATGAAATTTTATTTAGGCCTAATAAAGTAATTGTACCAATTCTTGGACTTAAAGAAATTGTAGATAAACATTAAATAATCTATAT
>CAZRKO010000205.1:0-3778 GCA_964600445.1 uncultured archaeon | reverse complement strand
GGATCTGGGACATTAAGGAGATCGCTTTAGCTTGGCAAATGAATAAAATGATAATCGCAATAGATTTTGATGGATGGAGTGGTAATCTTAAATCCATGCGCTTGGATAAAAGAAGGCTTGATAAGATATTTGAAGCAGAGAATGCGCAAAATACCGTGGAAATTCTTAATAGCAATATTGAAAATTAAAAGAATGATTATAAAGGAGTAAAAAAAACAAGATTGGGAGTAAATATTTTAACAAAAGATTTACCATATAACCTATTTCAATAATAATATTAATTTAAAGAATTTGTAGTATATCCATAATAAGTAGGCTAAATGAGATATTGGTTTTAATCATAACTAATCGCGCTAAAATATCATAGCGCTGTCTATTGAGCATCAGTCTACTACACCTAACAAAGCTTCAAAGATATAATCTCAATTTCTTAGTAGTAAATATACTCTATCACTTCCTACAATAAAAATAAATGGTATTATACAAAATCCTAATCTATAATAAGTAGAAAGGTCAAACTCCTAATATTCTTCCTTACTCTGTTTTTAGCCCTCTGACCCTTCTACAGCTTTTTATTTTTTTCTTATTTTTCAATACTTCCAGTTCCCTAAACACCTTCTATAAAACCTATAAAACGACCGCTTCTATAGGGAGTAGGGGCGGTATTGAACTTTTAAATAAATATTTTTATATTTTTGTAAATTAACTAGATTTAGTTTAATTTCAGTATTTAAAAAAAGAGAAATCCAATTAAGTAATTGAAAAATATATTTAAAGCGAATTTTCATGTTAGTAGATGAAGTTTTATGCAATAAATGTGGACAAGTTAATAAAAAAACTAGAAGATATTGTATTAATTGCGGAGCTAAAGACATTAATGAATTAAATATTGAATTAATAAAGCAGCATAAAAATTATGGATAAAAAAAATCTTGAAACTTCAATAATTATTAGAACAAAGAACGAAGAAAGATATTTAGAACATGTTTTGTTAATGCTAAAAAAACAAACTTATAAAAATTTTGAGATTGTAATTGTTGATGATAATTCAACTGATAAAACATTAGAAATTGCTAAAAAATATAATTGTAAAATTGTTAAAATACCAGAAGGAAAATTTACCTATCCATATGCTTGTAATTTTGGTATTAGAGAAAGTATCGGTGAACATATTGTGTTTTTAAGTGGGCACTCTATCCCAATCAATACTAAATGGTTAGAAAACGGTTTAAACAATTTTAAGAGTGAAAAGGTTGCAGGAGTTTATGGCTATCCACTTATGCACTACGGAGTATCTCTGTTTGAAAATATTATGTATTTTTTTAGCAGAGACTTCGGAATTAGAAGATTCATAATAAGTGATGTTAAAAATATGAAAATAGGAAGACTTGGTCCTTATTTTCATATTTTCCTATTTCAATGGTTTCCTATTACCGTCGCTAAAAAAATGAAAATAGGAGCACTTGGCTTCACAAATGCAATTATCCGTAGAGATTTATGGGAGAAATATAATATAAATGAAAAATTTGCTGGTGGGGGAGAAGATCATGATTGGGCGAGACATTGGGTAGGAAAAGGATTTGTTATAGTTCATGAACCAAATTTTAAAGTTTATCATTCACATCATCATGGATTAAAAGGTTGGATAAAACAATTTATTGGTTGGACCAAAATGACAAAAGAAATAGAATTTAAACCGCAAAAAAGAAATTTTTAAAACAACATAACTTTGATTTATTAGAAATTAATAGCAGAAAATTGAAATCTAAGGGAATTAGTATAATTAAAAAAGATTTTAATAAGGAATTTCAGAAATTAAGTGATGAGGATCTTTCTATTATTAGTTTTAACATTTTAGCCAAAAAACCGAATAGTGGGGAAGTTAGTGCAAAAAAATATTATTGGAACTTATAAAAAAACTATTAAAGAAAAATTCAAAATCTTTTTACAAATTAAAAAAATAATAATAGATAATGGTGATATCGTTCAAAATGCATGTTTTATTCATATTCATGTTTTTATATAGTATGTCTTTACTAAATCAATATGGTTTTTTAACAAGAGAATTAACAATTCCATTATGGTTAAGAAAAAAAAATATAGATGTTACGTTTTTAACATTTGGTAATAAAAATGACTTAAATTTTTCAAAACTATTAAACGGGATTAATGTCATTCCTGTATTAGATTTTATTAATTTGAAGAGTAAGAGATTAAAATTTTTAAAATCGCTTTTAATTCCAATAAAATTTAGGGAACAAATTAAATCTATTGATATTGTTAGAACAGATCAGCTTGATGGTAGTTGGATTGCGATAATTATAAAATTATTGTTCAGAAAAAAATTAATCATCAGAGCAGGATATGAATGGTTGAAGTTTCACATTTTAGGAAAAGCTTATTCTAAAATGAATTCTTTTAAATACTGGATTCATTATCTTAAAATCTATTTTATCGAATTTGTTTCCTATAAATTAGCTGATAGAATTATACTGACAAATCCTTTTGAAATTGATTTTATAATAAATACCTTCAGATTAAGAAACAAAAAACATAAAATCAAGCTCATATCTAACTTTGTTGACCCAACACATTTTAGACCTCTTAATATTGCAAAATTAGATAATCATGTGTTATTTATTGGACGTTTGAAAAAAGTAAAAAATTTAGTAAATTTAATAAAAGCTTTTGCAGATTTAAAAGGATTTACGCTAGATATTATCGGGCAAGGTAGAGAAAAGGAAACTCTTATGAATTTAGCTAAAGAACATAAAGTTGATGCCAATTTTTTAGGAGTCATTTCTCATAATGAATTACCCCAAATTCTGAATCAATATCGAATTGCTATTTTACCATCGTATCATGAAGGAAACCCTAAAGTTTTATTGGAGGCAATGAGCTGTGGTATATCTTGTATTGGAACGAATGTTTGGGGCATAAAAAACATAATAGATCATAATAAAACTGGTATACTCTGCGAGACTGATTCTAAATCCATTAAGAATGCTATATTAAAATTAAATAATGATGAACCGTTGATGAAAGAACTTGGATGCAATGCAAGGGAGTTTATCTTAAAAAATTTTTCTCTCAACACTATTATCAGAAAAGAATTATCGTTATATAAGTCATTTTCATCTTAAATAATAAATAATAAAGCTAATAATGCTGATATATCGTTTTTAAAAACAGATCCTCAACTGACGGTTCCATTTCATTAAATTTAGTGATTTCATAATTCCGAAGTATTCTATGTCAAAGACTGTTAAATAATTAATTATAAATAGTTCTACAACCTACAATTTAAATATTGTAAAACCTAATTTGCAGGTTGTGTGCTTTTGAATAAAGAGAAGATATTAGAAAATTTAGAGGAAATTGTTGGTAAGGATTTTGCTTCAAATACAACAGAAGATCTTTTTATATATTCTCAAGATCCAGGTGCTTCAGAATCGCGTCCAGTTGATTTTATAGCGATGCCTTGTTCAGTTGAGGAAATTAGAAAAATCGTAGAATTAGCTAATATTGAAAAAATTCCAATTATTCCTATGGGTGGGGGATTAACTCTTAGTGGGTTAGTAATTCCAATTAAAGGAGGAATCGTTATGGACCTGAAAAGAATGAATAAAATCATTGAAATAAATGAATCAAGTCGATATGTCGCGATTGAAGTCTTGCGGGACTGGATCTGGTGATTCCTCAATCGCTATTTCTGTTTACTCATATAAAAATATTTTCTAATTTTGTGAAATCTGGATATTGTTTTTTAAGTTAAAAT
>CAZRKO010000204.1:0-3797 GCA_964600445.1 uncultured archaeon | reverse complement strand
CTAATAATTGCCTATATCATTTATGGAAGAAGAGAGTGAAAATCAAATTCTATTATTTTTTATTTTTAAAATTACAAAATAATAGAAAAAATAAAAAAAAAAAATCTTATTTTTTTTTAATTACGCTTAGTAGATCTATTTTTTAACAGAAAACTAAGACTTTCCTCATCCAGTTCTTCATAAAATTTCAATTCATCTGTTAAAAAATCTTTCAAAGCAACCCTAATTGCTTCTGATCGAGAGGCATAGAATCCAAAATCATTTAGAACTTTTATGGCTGATAAGTATTTTTCGGGCAAATTTATTGTAATAATCTTCATTTGGACATCATTTTAGAAGTATTTATTAATATATAATTAATATATTTTGTCGGATAGTTTATAAAAAGACAATATTAAGCCCTTAATTCTATTAATGGTTTAATTGTTAACGAATATTCCTTTTTGACTAGTATGTAATTGAGTAAAATATTCAGTATTACAATTCTGGTTATATAAATAAAAATCCTATTATAAAAAATAGGGATTAATAAGGTTTGTTAAAAGATTTAATATGGATAACCAACGAGAATGACGATTTGTAAAGATCGGCATGACTTACTTCTTTAATATCCTGCATATATATAAGATTATAATCCTCTTCTTTTTTTATGTAAGTTATATCCTTAGCTTTGTGTTCATTATCCAAAACAACATCAATTTTCAAAATATTCTTTTTTAATTTACCCGGAAATTGGGGCATCATATTAAAAGTGAATAACAAATCAGGTTCAGTTCCCTCATTATCTAGCATAAATAATATGTTTGGTTCGAGAATCGCAATAAAGCTTTCTAAGGAGTGAAATAAATCATCAACTTGTACAGTTAATTTAAGGGAACCTCCGTCGATTTCGAAACTACTACAATCGCTTATTTGAGGAAATAAGAATTTTTCTTTTCCTCGGAATGCTAAGCTCATCTCGTTAGCATTTAAATAATCTTTAAATACAGGATCGTCTTTTCCAATGATAAGTTCTTCTTGAATAGGATCGCCTTTTACATACACAATTAACGATCCTGCCATAAGTAAATTGATTTTTTGATAATAAATATTAAAACTTGGATTATATGGAAGGTTAATTACATCTCTGCTTCCACCCAAGCCCATCTGAGCGAGTACATTTGATGGAATTTGACTTGTTAATGTGAAGAGCAAAAAACTTCTAAAATCTTTCAATTCTATAAAACTTGTAAAATTTTCAAAATTTTCCTTCACTTTTAGGATTTTAACTTTCAATTCTTCAGACATTTTTCATCCTCAAATCATTTTCGGTTTCTACTAAGACAATTTAAAATATAAAAAATCTAATGAAATCTATTCTAAATACTTATCTAAAAAAATTTTTAAGGAATCATGCACATCTCGAGTAATGTGGTGTTCTATTTCACAAGCCAAATCCTCTATTACTTCAGAATCCTGAATTTTTAACACTTTTTCAAAAAAATCTCGCAATAATGAATGAATCTCATTTAAATGGGATGCTATATCTTTTCCTTTTTCCGTCAATCTGATGGATTTTCGCCTCTCCCACTTAATTAAATCTTTTTCTTTTAATTTTTTAAGCATTCCAGAAACACTGGCAGGTTTTACACTTAATTGCTCTGCGAGTTCTTTATTGGAAACCCAACCCCCTCTTTTTTTGCGGGAAATATTGTAAATCTCATCTAAATATCTTTGATAACTCTCCGGAACATCTTCAAGCGGATTTTCTTCAAGGTCAACTTTTCCCATTTTCATTCAAAATACTGTAATGTGCTGACGGTATTTAATGTTTCTTGTATGATTTATAACGCAAATGATTCTTAAAAATGTTAGTAAAATTACGCCCTCCATTCTTTTAGAATTCACTCCCGAAAAAAAGTTAGTATTTAAATATTAGATAAGGTAATTCTCTAGATAATAACAAGTCTTTAAAGTTATTAACAAGGGTTATAATATGAAAATACAAGATTTAAACCAACTTGAATTGTTGCACGGTACATTTACCTTAATCTTTATTGTAATTTCAATACTGCTCGGGATTCGCATCTTTTTAAAATACTTTACCTACAAGCAAAAAGAGTTCCTCACCGTTGGCTTAGCGTGGGTCTTCTTGAGTTCAGGATGGTGGGGAAGCGGGTTTTCATTCCTCTCCATTCTCTTAATTCAACAACCTCTTGACCAATTTACCTATTTCCTTATCGGAAACGTGTTTATTCCTATTGCGATTATTTGCTGGATATATTCATTTACATCACTCGCATACCCGAATTTGAAAAAGAAATTATTAATAATTTATATCGTAATTTGTACCATTTTCGAAATTTACCTCATCATCTCATTGCTTATTGATCCGAATAGTATTGGAGTCATTATTGGTACGTTTTACTCGCAACCCACCCTCATTCCCATGGTCTTTATATTGTTCGCGATACTAACTACTATTATTACAGGGATCTTATTTTCAAGAAATTCCATACGATCTGACAATCCCGAAGTCCATAGAAAAGGGATTATTCTTTTAATTGCGTGGATCTCTTTTACTATTGGGGCGTTCATGGATGCGAGTATTACATTAACTCCCGTTACATTGATTATTGTAAGATTAATATTAATCTCAAGTGCAATTGAATATTATTTTGGATTTCTATTGCCTGAAAGATTAGCAAAATAAAATATGAAAATAAAAATTCTCTTATTTTTTTTAATTTTTTCAAAAATCAGCTTTTAACGTGCGATTACTTGCTCAATAGTGTCATGCAAATCTGTTTCTTTTCCATTCTTTAATTTAAAACATTGTAAAGGGCTATTTCTTCTAGAATTTACATCGTTTATGAATTCTAAAAGCTCGTTTTCCAAAATTTCAGGAGTAAAACTATAGGTCACATCCTTACTAAAACCCACGCATATAATTTTACTAAAATCTTTCAATCCAAGCCGATTTTTAACCATATATGCATACGCACTAATTTGAGGAAGGGATTTTAAGATTTGCTTTTCCGTGGGTTTGTAATCTGCGATTATTAATGTATCATTGCACATAGCTAACAAATCAATATGCCCCGTAAAAGCAAAATTCTTAGAACATATCCATACAGGAACTTCAATGCCTAACACATACTTTTTTTCTATTAGAGAATTCAATATGGGGGCGTGATCTGGTTTAACTCCAAAATCTCTGGTATAGTCCGTATAAATCTTATTGGTATACATCGAGAATTTTTCTTTAAATTTCAAATCATTTACCTTTAAAGTTCCATTTTTAATAGTCCGCTCAACTATGTTAGTTTTAATTGACTTTATTGTTAATTTTTCCTGAACACTTCCTTTTAAATATAAAATGGAAGCACTAGGGATATTTGGATCATCAAACAAATATTTTGGATAGTTCTCATTCATTATATCAGTAAAATAGTGTAAGATCTTAGTTTTTAACAGTGTATTTCTCGTATTTTTAAGATTTTGTTCTCTGAAAGTGAACCCATACGTAAACGCACCATGTTTTAAGGTAATTGCTCGGATGTGAATAATATTGTTTAAAAGAGAAATAGCTTTTCTTAAATTTACTTTTGAAATTAAATTTTCCTGATATAATCGAGTAAAATTTTTTTTCATCCGTGTGAAAATGATGCTTGTCATTGAATTACGTCGAATTTGTTGTATAAGCCTTCTGCCCCCTCTTATATCTCCATAATCCACAACTTCTTTCGCAAAAGTATGAGGATCTAAATCCGTTAAAGTATATAATTTCAGAAGAGTGTGGACGTCTAATCTATGGG
>CAZRKO010000203.1:0-3817 GCA_964600445.1 uncultured archaeon | reverse complement strand
AAATTGAGTTCCACTGTTCTATCACAATTGAATTCAAAAATGGTTTTAAATATAAAAAATCCATATGATTTAAAACATTTAATGGATAGTTCCGAAGCTATAACAAAAGAATATGCTGATATGATTTCGGGTTTAGGAGTAGGTGAGATGTTATTGATCGGAAGTGCTGTTAATTACCCTATTTTCATTGATATCAGAGAAAGAAAGTTTAAATCGAAGATTGAAGATGTGTTACTTACAGATGTTTGCTTAAAATGGAAAAAAACAAGCTAATGTAGGTCTTCCAATAATTTATCACTAATCATTTCATTGCGTTTATTGAGAACGATCATCTTTTTATTCTTAGAAACTCTGAATACATTTATAATATTCATAGATTCTAATTTCATAAAGGTTTCTTCTAAATACAATGAGTTAACAAAAGGAAATTCTTTTTTAAGTAATTCTTCCATTCTCTTATCCATTACCTCTCCTTTATTTCTTACAAGGATATCAATAATTGAGTTTAATATCGGTTTTTGATTCCAACGATGTGATTCTATGAGTTTTCACCTTATTGTTTTATTTTTTTTATAATTTACTAAGTAAAAAAAAAGAAAATTCAAGTTATCAAGTTTAATATTTTCTTTATAATTAATATTTTTAATATTATACAAACAGACGTTCCTCTTTTTCTTTTTCTATTCTTCTACTTTTTAGTTTTTCGCCAAATTCTCCGTACCATTTAAGTATTTCAGGGGTAATTGTTGGATGTATTTCTGTCCGTGCTTCTTTAAAGTGGTCCAAAGTGATTTTTCTCGCTCGAATATTTTCCCTTAAAGCATTCATAGCCGCTTCCCGGCATAACGTTTCAATGTCAGCACCAGAAAAACCTTCATCAATTATAGCAAAAATCTCTTCTATTTTTAAATTCGTTGCTAAAGGCATTTTTTTAGTATATATTTTTAATATTTCAATTTGAGTTTTTCCATCTGGTGCTGGAACTAATAATATGCGATCTATTCTTCCTGGTCTTATTAACGCCGGGTCTAATATATCAGGACGATTTGTTGCTGCAATTACCACAATATCTTTCATACCTTCTAACCCATCTAATTCGGTTAAAAGTTGAGATAAGACTTTTTCTGTCACTCCTGTACTTGAAGTATATCTACCTCGACTTGGAGCAATGGAATCAAATTCATCAAAGAATACAATACAAGGTGCTGCCATTCTAGCTTTTCGAAAAATTTCTCTAATAGCTTTCTCACTTTCGCCTACCCATTTTGATAAGAGTTCTGGACCTTTTATCGAAATAAAATTTGCTTTACTTTCAGTTGCTACCGCTCTAGCAAGAAGTGTTTTACCACAACCTGGAGGGCCATAAAGTAAAATGCCTTTCGGAGGTGTTATTCCCATTCTTTTGAAGATTTTTGGATTAGATAAAGGCCATTCTACAGCTTCAATTAATCTTTGCTTTAAATCCTCTAAACCTCCCACTTGATCCCATTTTACATTGGGAATTTCAACAAATACTTCTCTTATTCCAGACGGCAATACCTCTTTTAAAGCTTCTTCAAAATCTTCCTTAGTTACAATAATTTGTTCCAAAAGGTCTGGGTCAATCATCTCTGATTCTAAATTAATTTTAGGTAAATACCTTCTTAAAGCTGCCATTGCCGCTTCTCGACAAACTGCTGAAATATCAGCGCCTACAAATCCATGAGTTATTTGAGAATACTCTTTAATAGAGATTTTTTTATCAAGAGGCATGTTGCGAGTATGTATTAGAAATACTTCTCGACGTCCTTTCTCATTTGGAACTTTTATCTCAATTTCGCGATCAAATCTTCCAGGGCGCCTTAAAGCGGAATCTAAACTATTTGGTCTATTCGTAGCCCCTATGACAATAACTTTTCCTCTACTATGTAACCCATCCATTAATGCTAATAATTGTGCCACGACTCTTCTCTCTACTTCACCAGTTACAGTTTCTCTTTTTGGCGCAATAGCATCGATTTCATCAATAAATACTATTGAAGGACTTTTTTCTTCCGCCTCTATAAAAATTTTCCGTAATTTCTTTTCTGATTCACCATAAAATTTACTCATAATTTCTGGACCATTTATAGAGATAAAATGAGCTTCACTTTCATTAGCAACCGCTTTTGCTAATAATGTTTTTCCACATCCAGGAGGACCCCTTAATAAAACTCCCTTAGGAGGATCTATACCTAAACGTTTAAATATAGACGGATGACGTAATGGTAATTCCACCATTTCTCTTACTCTTTGTATTTCTCTATCCAAACCACCGACATCTTCATAAGTTATGTAACTTGTCCCCTTTTCGTCATCTTCAGTAGCATGCTCACTTATGTGTAGTGCAGATTCTTGCTTGATAACGCAAATCCCCTTAGGCCTAAGACTTATAACTTTGAAAGTAATTTCTCTACTTATCCCTATGGAAATTAAAATAAGATCATCAATGGTAACAGGATAATTATTTAATTTTCTTTTTACAAACGATTCAAATCTAGGATTCGTTCTAATTTTTACACTTGAAGGTGCCAAAACAATGTTTTGAGCGACTTTGGCATTTACCTTAAAAATTTCAATTGTGTCGTCAATGCTGGTGCCCGTATTTTTTCTCAATCTCGAATCTATTCGTACAATTCCTAATCCATTATCCTGAGGATAACTTGGCCACGCAATACCTGCACTTTCTTTTTTACCAAATAAGCCAATTACATCTCCCGTTTGTATGTTTAAATCTTCCATAGTTTTGGGGTCAATTCTTATAATATTCCTACCGATATCCCTCTTCTTCGCTTTTTGGACGCGGAGCGTGAATCTTTTTTCCTTCTCATCTACCTTATTGGTCTCTCCTCTTGACATATTATATCCTTCTTTTGGTGAATCACTTCTTTAATTAATTTAATGCAACTAACTAGTAAAAACTTTTGTGTTTCAATTTATAAATTATTTTTTAATTTTTTTTAAGAAAACTATCTAGTGAGATTTGAGTTTTTGAAGAATCTAATTTTCTTAGACGGTCAAGTGCATTTTCCACCCGTTGTTTTGAAAAGTTGTGTTGTTCTATCAGTAATTCTCCTATTTTCTCGAAATCTATTTTTTTCCACTTTAATTTGGGATATTCTTCTTTAATATCTGGTTTTAAAAAAATAGTTTTTACTTGCTCAACTATTTCTGGAGCTATTTGAATTTCTATTTTTCCTACTTTTATTCCTTTATCAATTATATTTTTTATAGATTCATACCTCTTAATCAGATCTAAGGCCTTATGCTGACCTATGCCTTGTATTCCTGGAAAAAAATCTGTTCCAATCAATATTCCCATTTCGATTAATTGTTCTCGCGAAATTCCTAAATTCTCTAATAATTTTGGGAGTGAAACATATTCTATGTTCAGAGTAACTGTCGTATCTTTTACCTTTTTACTTCTGCTTACTGCAAAATTCCTCACTAATCTTTCTCCACCAAATAATAATGTATCATAGTCTTGTGACGCACATGCCCAGGCATCGCCTCTTTCAACTAAATACGCTGATTGAGCTTCTCCTTCGGAGCTAGCTTCAATGACTGGGATACCCATATAATCAATTAGTTTTATACTCTCTTCTATCATATCTGTGGATAATTTAGATGTTTGTTGCGCGAATTTTCTGGCCTCTCTGAAATCTTCTGCTTCTTGAGCCTTAATCATCTTTTCCTTAGCTTCTTCTTTAATTTTTTTTCTCTCCTTTATTGTATCTAGTTTAAGCTGCGGGTTATGATGTGTATGATCCTGAACCAAAGAACGAATTTGGTTTCGGTT
>CAZRKO010000202.1:0-3825 GCA_964600445.1 uncultured archaeon | reverse complement strand
TATGATTCTTGAGAGATATGAGCAAAAAATATGAACATAGAATAGAGATACTTAAAGATCATAAAAAGGATATAGGAAAAAGTCGCCATCGAACAAAAACAAGAAAGAATTTGAGAAATTCCAGTGTTAGTCAACAAAAAAAAACCTATAATGATTTTCGTAAAAAAATTAATAAGAGTAAAAAAATCTGGTAATCTTTTAACAGAAAAGGCGTCTTATATATTCAATTAAAATTAAAAAATTTATATTATTTTTTATTTATAATAAATCCGAAGCTGATATATGATAAAAAAACTTAATTATAAAATTTGGCGTCACTTGATTCGATATTAAAAGATCTGAATAAAATGAGTAAAAGCGAAGCCATTGAGCGGCTTCATAACTTATATTCCATAGCAGATGCTAAAAAAACAAGAATTAAAATTTTAGAAACCTTAAACGATTTACAAGATAATACTCATTTTGAAGAAATTGAGAATTATTTCATTTCAGACGAAGATCCGGACGTAAGAATAGAAGCAGCTAAATTATTAGCGTTTAATTATAATGAAAAGAAAGCAAAAGCAATAGGACCATTGATTTGGGTATTAGAAAATGAAAAAAAGAACGAAATTAAATTTACTGCCATTAGATTATTAGTGCCATTAGCTTATCGAGAGGAATATAGAACTCTCATTATTGAAAGTTTAAAAAATGTTTTAAAAAGTAGCGATGATAATCTTAAGATGGAAGCCGCTGAGTCTTTAGGTTTCCTTAAGGAGAATTCAGCTGCAAATGATTTAGTAGAAATGCTAAAATCCTCTAATAAACAGGTTCGCATATGCGCAATTGAAGCATTAGGCAATTTAAATCATTTTCCTGAAATGGCAATACCTCATTTATTAGATAACCTTGGTTTAGACAGTTATGATGTATGGAGATTTGCTTTTGATGCTCTTAAAAAAAAATTAGGAGATAACCTACTAATTGATAGATTATTAATAATTTTAGAAGAAACTAAAAATAATGATGATAATATTACTATTGGATATTTGAGACGCGGTGTTATTAAGGCTTTAGGTGAACTCGGCGATAAAAGAGCTATTACCTCACTAATAAATTCTCTAAAGGATTGGCATTATTGGGTAAGAGAAGAAGCTGTGAATGCTTTAGATAAGATAGAACCTATATGGAAAACAAAATATAGAACTATACTTAAAAGAAAAAATATTAATCTTAAATAACAAAACTACATTGTAACTGTTTAGTATAAAATATGTGATTTTAAGATGGCAAGCTTATTTGATGAAATTGAAGAAGTATATATTGAAACCAATGGAGTTAAACTTCATACCGTTATAATCGGTACTGGAGAGCCTTTAATTCTGCTTCATGGGTTTCCTGAATTTTGGTATTGTTGGAAAGATGTGATTCCTGGATTAAAAGACAAATATAAGTTAATTATTCCTGACATGCGGGGTTATAACCTTTCTGATAAGCCAGAGGGAGTTGAAAATTATTCACTGAAGATTCTCGTGGATGATATTAAGGTTTTAAGTGAGAAATTAAATTTAGGCAAGTTTTATCTTGCGGGACATGACTGGGGTGGAGTGGTTGCGTGGGGATTTGGTGAAAAATATCCTGAATTATTAAAAAAATTGATAATACTAAATGCGCCCCACCTGATTATATTTAATAATCTACTAATGAAAAAGAGAGATAAGACACAAGTAAAAGCTAGTGGGTATATTTTCAGATTTTTACAGCCTAATGGAGAGAAATTTCTCTTTGAAAAAGATTTTCAAGCTTTAAGATTTGCAGTTTTTGGAATGGCAACCAATAAAAAAGCGTTTAGCGATTTTGATAAAGAAAAGTATGTGGAAGCGTGGTCTCAACCTGGTGCGATAACAGCAGGTGTGAACTATTATAGAGCAAGTGCCGCAAATCCATCTGTTGCTGAAGATTGGAATGGAATAATAAATGTACCTACGCTGGTTATTCATGGAATGAAAGATATGGCGTTAACACCAAAAATATTAGATGGTTTAGAGGAATATGTTAAAGATTTAAAAATCGTTCGAATTGAGAATGCTTCACATTGGGTATTGGTAGATGACCCTAAATCAGTAATTTCGAATATCTTAGAATTTATAAGTTAAAAAGATTACATTTATATCTTTGCTAATTCATATTCTTAACTAGAACAGAAGAGAAAATTTTAACTTGTACAAAAAACTATTATAATTGAAAAAAAAAAAAAAATAAAAACATGCCGGAAAAAGAAAATAGTTGGACAATAAAACTTGAATGGCTCAGCATATTAAATCAATTAGGTTTGGAATCAATACATCAGATTTCAGAGTTAAAAAAAGATAAAGCAATTAAGAAACTTACTAAAACTTTTGGAACGAAAACATTATTAGATTTAGAACCTTCAGAATTAGATAACCTTGTTGTCGATGAATTAAAAGAATTAATGAAAAAAGAACTATTCATTAGGCAAAGAAAACTAGAAAAGATACAAAACGATATGCGCAGCAAATTTTTACCTTTTAAGCAAGGCGGCATCATAAAAATTGATCCAAAAGATTTTAAAGATTTAGATATCGATTCTGATAATCCCGAAGATTTTATAAAAGCGTTATACAAAAAACTCAGGGGTAGAAATGACGACGATGACGAAGATGATGAAAATGATACTTATCATGAAGATAGCACAGGTTATTATATCTAAATCTTAACTATTTCTAAATTTAAGTTGTTAGAAAAATTTATCAATTGTTTTTAAAGGATTCTTAAATTTTTGATATATCCTAACTCCCACTATTGGTAAAGTTTCAGGAAGATTGTTATTCAAATGTTTTTCATCAATTTTACAAGATTTTGCCGGTTTTTTTCCAGTTAAAGATAAAAATAAGATTGGTTTTTTAGGATCAGAGGGTTCTAAATCATTCCTTAAATTTTTTAGTGAATCTTTTAATTTCTGAACAATAGATCTATTCATCCTCTCCTTGTTTTTGAATTGTTTGCTAAAATGTATTGTTTTCCATATATAATTTCGGTTTCTTAATCTAATCGGATAAATATGTTTAACAAAATTAGTCATACTTGAAACACTTACAAGAAAAATACCTCTTTTATATGAAAAATCGACGGAACAAGGCGCCTCAGAAGAACCGGGATTAAATATCCAATCATCTAAAGTGAATTGAAGGTGGAAATGACCTAGAGCTAAGTAATCCACTCGATCTTTTAACATCTGTACTTTACGAAATTCGATTCCTGGTACATTTTTCATTTGACCTTGAATACCAAAATGTTGTATCAAAATATGAAAAAGTCCGTCATCAACTTCTATTGCATCTCTAATTTTAGGGAGATATTCTTCTGGATTTTGACCAAGATAATGAGTTCCATAAATTATGGCAGATTTTACTTGTATTTTACCTCCCTTTTTTAATGTAAAATCATATTTCGGAAACATGTGCTCTGGTGGATCATCTATATTAGCGTCGAGAAGAATTATAAGTCCTAGGCTTGCGAGGAATTTCAACCATGATTGCCCGTGATTAACCCTCGCCCCTCTTGAATATTTTCGAATGTCATGGTTTCCTTCAATTGCGATTATAGGAATTGATCCTTTGGTAGTTTTTTTGAAGTCTTTTAATATCTCAACAATATTAGTTAGCTTTTCAGGGAGTACTTCAAGCGAGGTAAAAACATCACCCCCTAATAAAATAAAATCAACATGGTGGAATAATCCTAAATCTAGTATTTCCTGAAATGCCCTAATAAAATCATATGCCCGGTAATCATTCCGATATTGGTTACTGCCAAGATGGATAT
>CAZRKO010000201.1:0-3835 GCA_964600445.1 uncultured archaeon | reverse complement strand
TTCCTTTAAGTAAATAATAAAGAAGTGCTTTTACTGTATATAATCTATTCTCTGCTTGATCATAAACGATTGAATGCTTTCCATCAATCACAGCGTCGTCCGCTACAATATTTCGTCTAATAGGAAGGCAATGCATTAAAATGGAATTAGAATCTGTAAAATCAAGATAATCTTCTTTAATCCTCCAATTATCTCGATATGGCATCCGTAGTAGTTTTTCTTCTTTTGCATTTCCATAATACTTTAATGCCCCCCAGCTTTTTACGTATACTATATTCGCATCACTATAAGCTTCAGCAATATCATTAGATATAGTTAAAGAACCTCCATGTTCTTTTGCGTTATTTCTGGCAATAGTCATAATATCACTATCAAGATCATATCCTTTAGGATGGGCTAATGTAATATCCATTCCATATCGAGATGTGATTAATAAAATTGAATTTGGTACGCTTATTGGTAAAGGTTTTGGATGATATGCCCAAGAAATGACTATTTTCTTACCACTCGGGTCGCCCTTTTTCTCTTTAATGCTATAAATATCTGTTAATGCTTGAAGTGGATGAAATTGGTCATCCTCAAAATTTATAATTGGAACATCTGAATGTTCTGCAAATTCACGCAAAATTCGATTTCCTTCTTGATATTTCCAATTAACTGAAACAGGAAGCAACCGTATTCCTATCGCATCATAATATCTTGCTAAAACTTTTGCTGTATCTTTTACAGATTCCGATTGAGATCCTATCCATGCATCCTTTATATTGTTGAATGTAGGGTGAATACCTAATTGATATGCCGCAACTTCTGTAGAGTTTCTTGTTCTCGTTGAAGGATTATAAAAAAACATACAGAGTGATTTGCCCATTAAAGTATTTCTATATTTTTCTGGATGAGACTTTAGATCTTTCGTTATATCTAATAACGTGTCTAGGTCTTCTTTACTCCAATCCTGTGTCGAAATAAAATCCTTATTATTTTTCGGGTTCGATGTCATTATTTAAAAGGTTTAAAAGGTGATGTTCAATTAAAGCAACGTAGGAAAAATAAAAATTAGAATCCTTTATATAAGAATGTTTGCTTTTGAATTAGAGTAATTAAAAATCTCGTATCTTATAGTTTTTATTATTTGCTTAAATAAGATCCTAAGTCCATCATATCTCCGTCACCTTGTTTCACCTGGATCTTACTTTTTATACCTTTAGCTTGCCTCTCTAACATGATTATCACATCTTTAGGAATTCTTCTTGGAACACCGCCACTTTGTGCAATAGCTGCCATAAGGTAGTCTATATTTTGAATTACATCAGGAGTTATTAATTCATTGATGATTCGTTGATAAATTTGAGGTTCATTTGTCTTTAAATGATTCAAATATGTAAATGCATCAGGCATCATAACAGCTCTTAAGATATAATCTACTTTTTCCCAAACACTCACAACTTTTTCTTGAGTAGCTTGATTTCTCTTCTGAGCCTCCATTAATGCCTTTAATTTTTTCATTCGAATTTTCTCTAACTCACGGTTATCTTTTTCTTCTTTTTCACTCATTTTTTCTTCACATTATTCATCTTATTAATTATTTACGATTTTAAGAGCAATTTCTAAAGCTCTAATACCTTCATCCAAATTAACAAGGGTTTCTGCATCGTAAAGAAAGTTATTGATTTCTCTCCTTAAAGGTTCATCAGATCTTAAAGGGCTATATAAAATTTCTTTCGTTTCTGGCCATTCACCTTGTAAATCCATTCCAGTACGTATATTAACTTTCTGAGATATAAAATCAATCATTATTCCTCCTAACTCTCCATTAACGTACATTCTTCTAAATTTGGAAGGTGTAAGCCAATTTGACTCAATATTGCCGATTGCTTTTCCAAAATCTAATATTATAAAAGCTGCGTCGGCGTGAATATTATCTTTAAAACATTTTTTAAAGCCTACAGCGTTCAGAATCTTATTTTTACCCATAACACTTTCTTGAAGGTAAATATCGTGGATTGATAGGTCCAGAATAACACCCATCTGCCAATCCCTTCTCGGATATAAACCAATGCGCTTAGAAGTTATGGATATAATTTCACCAATCTCAGGTAAATGTTTCAATAATTTTTCAAAAACCGGATTGTAACGTTCTATAAAACCAGGCATAATCCGAATACTATTTTCATATTCCTTAAATTTCTTCAAATCTTGAATATTTAATGCCATTGGTTTCTCCATTAAAATGTCAATACCCGCATCAGCAAATTTTTTTGAAATCTCAGGAATATTTTTAGGAGGAGTAACAACGCTGGCAGCGTCTAATTCCTCATTTTTTATTAAGTCATCTACATCAGTATAAATATTTATATCATCATACTGATGATTATTCCGAACTACTCCCAATTTCGCTTTATCTGCATCGCAAATTCCTACTAACTTAGATAGTTCATGAAAATTTCTAATATGAGCCCGACCAAACCAACCAGCACCGACAACAGCAGTTCTTTTCTTTTTCATTTAACTGGATCGTATTTTATAATAGTGTATAATGAGGCTTAAAATAATAATTTTTTGAACTTAATGATATTAAGTTAACAAAAATAATTATACAGTAAGGTGAATAAATTATAGAAATTCTGGAAGACATCGAAATTGGTTCGGAAGAGAACCCTATAAATGCCCTAATTGTGGAAATAAATTGAAAGAAACTGATAAATTTTGTACGGATTGTGGAAGTCAAATATGATTAATCATGGATAAAAAATTAGTCCCCCCTCCCGGAATCGTCATTTTTCGAGGTTCTCTCGAAAGAATTTGAGCCGGGGACCTCGCGGTATCAATAACGGCTGACGTAACCTCATCGACATAAGCCTTAGTACGCGAAATTTTTCTACAGCCGCGCGCTCTAACCAACTGAGCTAAGGGGGGTTTTTAATACTTTGAATATTATTTTAATATTTTTTTTAAATTGTTGAATTAATATATTTTTTACGATTCTTCTATGAAAATATGAAAAACTAATTTTAACTTATAATTTTAGAAGGCTTTTTAAAAAAATCCAAAAAAGGGGAAAAAATAATTTTTTTAGCTATATTCTAGTCCATAGCATATTTTTGTGTCCATTGCTTAGCTTTTGACTCAAATTTCTTAAGACTCCTAAAATATTGCTCTCCCGCCTCATGGTTTAGGGGATCACCCGGATTAAAGAAGGGCGCCTCATAATGCTTAATGAAAAAGAATTAATTATTCTCTTTTATCATTCCTTTGAGGGCCTCAACAATATTGGTCAAGGTTTTACTAGGTGTCCATCCACTCGCTCCTGTTGCAGCATCAACTTTGCCTACTAAATCCGGATTGATTAAATCTAAGCAAATATTTAATTTACCCGGAGGTATTGAAGAATCAATATTAGGATGCCACATAAGCGTTACAGCATAAACGTAAGGAGGAGCAAAAGGGTAATTTTCAGGAAATTTGATTTCGAAAATAAATTTGCCTCCAGCATATGGATTGCCCTTTTTTCCAATAATTAATACTTTCTTCCCCGTTATCTAGTTTTGAAACTATTGGGATAAGGTTTGGAAGGGGAGTTCCTTCTTTTAAATGTCCTGATACTAATCTCGCAAGGTTCCAATATTCTCTTTGAAATTGATGGGAGATTCCTCCAACTACATTATTAAAACCTCCTTCATTTAAAAATGTAAAATCATATCTTGAAGATTCATTTTCTTTAGAAATTTTCTTAATCTTTCCCTTGTTAATTGTAGGAGGAATATATAACATAGCTCCTTCTGAACGTCCTGTAAATATCTCATAAGGTTTTCCCTCTATTTTTCCAACAAAAGCAATC
>CAZRKO010000200.1:0-3840 GCA_964600445.1 uncultured archaeon | reverse complement strand
CTTTGTGTTAAGCTAGAAGGTGTCGCCTTTTGGAGTACTATTTGAAGTGTGGTAAAGTAGGGATGGCAGCCGTAGCAGTAGGCGCTGTGGGAAGAGTGGGCAGCGCAGTTTGCTGTCCACGCTTTCCACAGCGCAGCCACCCGACCACACTGGCTTCAAATGGTGCCCGAAAGGAAATCTAACCATGTCGAAAACTGAACGTCGTCCGCGTTTGACCGCTGCCCGCAAACTGGAGTTGTATCTTCTTGGCTTATGATTAATTTCTGGCGTACATATTCTTGTAGTAATCTAATTAAACTTCTTTTTTGAATAAACACATATCCCTCAGAAAGAGGGTTATTTATCAATCTTCTATATTCATCTCTCAGGTTTGCAGAAAGTTTTAAATAATCAATAAAGTAAATTCTAAAATTTGTTTGAAGAATTTCTTGTTGGTCTTTTGTAATGTTTATTCCAAACTTAATTGGAAGTTGATAATAATTAATATCTAATTTTAAATCCATACATATATCGTAAATATAAGCATCGCTTTCATTTATTAATTCATTATATGTGATTTTAGAATATAAGTTCGCAATACGGTTAGTAATAACTCTATTATTTAATATGTATAAGAAGATTTTTAAGATCAAATAACAATGAACGTTAAGTTTATCTACTTTATATTCCATAATTTGTTCTAAATTCTCAAACGCAGCTCGAAATAATCCTAAAATCCTATCTCTTATCTCTGAAGGGGGATATTTTTCAAATGTTTCTTTAATAAACTCAATTGGATCTTGTGATGCAATTGAAGAAAAGATGTTATTTAGAGAAGGAAGCCAAGGATAATGATAGATTAATTCTGTTTGAATTTCCATAACTTCCTATTCCTCCTTTAATAAAAGATAAATAAATTAATATATATTAAATAAAATTGAAATTTTTTCGTTAAATAAACTAAGAGAATATTGATTTATTAATGATTTTAAAATTTTTCCATTGCTACTTTTTCTCAGTAAGTGCACCAAGAATGGTGAAAACAACAATTTCTGCATAATGAACGTAAAGCGCCCAGCTTGAGGAGCTTGAGAAGAGTTCCCAGCCAAATCCGAGTAAATAAACCACGAAGATAATATCACAAATAATGCTAATAATCGACCAACATAAACCAACTATAAATCCTTCTTTTATTGACGCTTCTGTGCCTTCTTTCCTAAAGTAAACGAATTTAGAATAAAGGAATATTCCGAAAGGCCAAATAACAATCCCAATAATAAGATGCATATCTGGTGAGATCAAAACAAGTATTGTAGTAATCACAAAAATTATTAAAAATAAGATTAATCCCCAAATAGTTGCTCTTTTAATATTTGGCATGTGATATATTTAAATCACATTATTTTTAAATATTTTTCGGATTAGGGGCAAAACTTGTATGTTTTCATAGTGGAGTAAAAAATTCATCATATTTTCAAATAATTAAAGAATTTTTTTCTAATTTTTTTTGGAATTTTCTAATTTATTCTGAAAAGTATCAGATTATGATCTTTTTTATCATTACCTTGTTTTTCCATTAGTTTAATTATTTGTTCTCTAAAATTCATCCATATCCTCGTCTACATCGTATTCTTCTTCCTCCACACGGGGTGCGAGAAAGTAAAATAATTCACCACCTTCAAGGAGGTTAAAGAACATTTTTAGTGGATGGTCAGTTCTCAAAGAGATTTCTAATTTTTCTGTAATTGAAGCAATCTTTAAGATACCTTTTAAGAACGTAAGTGAATAAGCTGCACTACAATCTTCATTAATGTCTGAATCAATCAACTCATCAAGCCCTATCTCATAATTCATTTCACCAATTTGTCCCGATGAACTAAAAGTTAATCCCTGACCCTCGGCTGATTTTATATTTAATATTTCGGCATAGATTTCCGCGTCTTTGATTGCTTCGATTAATAAATCAGGTTCTATTACCCATTTTGAAGAATACTCAATTTTTAGTAAGTTATCCATCGGGATTTCTTCATATTCAATATCTAATAAAGCCAGACTAAAGGAACGTGAACGAGAACTTCCCTCTCGAGTCATTTTAATCTTGATTTTTTGTTCTTCTTCGTTAAAATCGATTTCAATTGTATCATTGGCGGCACTTCTTCTCAAAATCTTATCTAAGTCATCCAAATTCAAACCAACTTTAGATTCCTTTTTACAAGTATATTCATCAAAATTTTCTTTCTTTATTGAAAGTTTTAATAAGCAAATTCTGCTTGGATCCATCGCAGAGATGGTAAACTCGGAGGGAGTTACTCGAAATTCTGTTTCGTCTATAATACTTGATAGAGTTTCTATAATACCTTTTAAAATCCGACTATTTTCTATTTTTAACGTAAAACTCATAATTTATTTGCTCTTTTATAGAATTCTATTTTCGATAATATTGTTTTAATGGCACTTATTATAAAATTTGATATTAGTCTTTTAATAATTGCTTTTAAATCTTGAA
This sequence comes from uncultured archaeon, assembly GCA_964600445.1. Taxonomy (GTDB): domain Archaea; phylum Asgardarchaeota; class Lokiarchaeia; order Sigyniarchaeales; family SOKP01; genus LW40-45. The sequence goes on along the minus strand of CAZRKO010000200.1, from coordinate 1,355 downwards.
TTAGTTATTTATACTAAACTCATATTAACGTATTTTATTAATGTGTATACTCAAACTAATTATTAATTTGTTTCTTTTATTTAATTTAAACCCTATTATCATTATACATAAATAAAAAATCAAGTTAAATTTCTATAAATAATTGAGAAATATTGATTAAGATGGAAAGTAAACATGCAAAACAGAGAATAATAGAAGATATTAAAAATTCGGATGAAAGAATCCAAGTAACTGGCTATATTAAAAATATTGAAGTAGATTATTTCATATTGAATGATAAATCTGATGAAATTAAGGTCAATATTGAAAATTTTGATTTTAAATCTAAGGAAAAAGATTTAATTAATGTCATTGGAGATTTAACCATTAGTGTCGAGGGTGAAAAAATAATCAATGCAGAAATTATTCAGGATATGAATAAACTGAACTTCAAATATTATCAAAAATTATATCAACTGAAAAAGGAACTTGAAGAAACAAAATAATTTATACGAAAAATGGTTGAATTTTGCCCAGAATGCTCTAATCTTTTAAGAAAAAAAAGAGAGAGTGGAAAAACATATTTAGCTTGCAAATGTGGCTATCAAAAGGAGATCAAAGCTGATACTGATCAAATTAAAAAAACAATTCAAGACAAAAAAGATGCGTTAGATAAGAACTTAATTATAGTTTCTAATAATGATAAAATATCAATTCATCTTAAAACGACTGCGATTTGTGCAAAATGTGGTCATAAAGAAGCTGAAACCTGGCAAATACAAACAAGGAGTGCAGATGAACCTAGTACAAGCTTTTTCAGATGTGTAAAGTGTAAATTCACTTGGCGTGAATATTAAGATTAATTCCTTTTTATCCAATCTAATTCCTCTTTTATGGATATTATCTGAATATTATTTTAATATTATCAAGATATATTGAAATTAGCGTGAAAGAGTAATTTCACGAATTATTAATCCTGATTCTTAGTTTTCAATCTTTCTAGATTTATGTCTTTTAGTAACTTAGTTTCCATACCCTTAAAGCTAACTTTTATTTAGAGAGGAAAGAAGATAGAAAAATTTGGAATATAAATGAGTGGGACATCATTAGATTCAATGATATTTTAGCTATTTTCCCTTAAAACAGCTACTTTTTCTTTTTCTTTAAATAATTCTTTTTAAAATTATATCAAATGACTGAAAATACAGAAAAAAAGGTAAAGCAATTAAATTTAAATAATCAAATTGTAGAGAAATTGAAAAAATGTTTTACGTGCCATCAATATTTTCCTGCGACAAATGAGTATTTTTATAAAAGAAAAACAAATGTAGATGGTTTATCAAATTATTGTAAAAAATGTTCTTCTATATATCATA
>CAZRKO010000199.1:0-3844 GCA_964600445.1 uncultured archaeon | reverse complement strand
TTCCATCAAGACAAGAATACCCAAAACCACAGCCCGGTAAATAGAACGTAAAAAAATTATTTCCTACCGTATAGAAGTAAACTAACGTGACAATCCAACCAATTCCAATAAGAAATCGAATAACTAAATCTTTTTTAAAGATTCCGTAGATTGTATATACAACTACAAAAATTATCCCGTTAAATAGAACCGCATCTAAATCAAAAAGATGGCCATTTGGATCAATGTAATTTATCAGGTAATATGGTATAACCAGTCCAAATAATACGGATGTTATCAAATTTCGAAAAAACGTGACCCAATTTATCCAATATCCCATTTAATCAATCACCTCTACTCTAACTCCGTGTCCATTGCTATTTCAAAATTTATCGTGTAAACGTAAGCATATGTAAATACGACTTCAAATTTAATCTCAAGCTCGTCTGTTTGATTTAGACTATCAAAATCCGCAAAGCTATCGAAATCTTCCGGTCCAAAAGTAAAGTCTAAATCGATCACGGATTTTTTTAGTCTCGGAATTATGTTTTTCGTAATTGTTTTAGATTTAATCTTAACATCATCGTCAGTATATATACTCATTTTTATCTTAATATCAGTTATATCAGCTGAGTACCAGTGTGTATTCTTTATAATAACACTTCCATCAATGCCTATTGATGTATTTGTTGGTTGTGAATCCTCAAAATCCTTTACTTCAAATCGTATACCATATGCCGAGGCGGAAACGTAGGTTAAGTATCCAAATAGGAAGATATATCCAAACACGATTATTATTAGAATTAGTACAGATAATTTATGTCGAAATCCCTTAGATTCCTCCTTAAACTTTGCCTTAGATAAAGTATCTGCTAAACTCATTTTTTATCAACAATTTTTTTGTTAGATATTATTGAAGATATCAAAAATTACTATATTTAAATTTACCTTATTAGGCGAAAAAATAGTAAGAATTAATATATATTTTTTTTACCATTTTCTGTAAAAATAGGATATATCGTGGTTATTATCATTATCTTTTAAGATATAATCAAGTTTTAAATACGATTCAAAATTTTTAAGCGGATATTTATAAGAAATAAACACTGCCCCGCTTTTAGCTGTTTTAAATACATGATTTAGAAATTTCTGCATGGTAGGGAGCGAATAGATGTATATAAAATCAAATTTTTTTAAATTTAGGATGAATATATCTCCTATTTTTATTATGATTTTTCTAAAATTCTTATTTTGGTAAATTTTCTCTTTTTTCAACATCTTTATTTTTTCTTTAGTCTCTTTTATCAAATTCGGATTAATTTCGCAGCCGAAGGATCTGATTCCGTAATTTATGCCGGAATATACAACTATACATCCATCCCCAGATCCTAAATCTATTAATTTTTGCTTCGAATCTTTTTTCAATCCAAACTTAGTTTCAAGTGTTTTAAATATTACTTTAATATGGTCTTCTGGAGTTCCCAAATATGGTAAGGCCAACTCCGAATGAATAATGTAATTTTTTCGCAGTTTCATAGATTATTATTATATAATTATTTAACTAAATGAATTTTATTAAGGAATCCAGGTATCCTTCTGGTTTTTCATACCCCAGTAAATTAAGTATTGTAGCCGCAACATTCCCTAATGCAGGTTCTTGAAGATTTTCATTAATTATGTATTTGTTGGTTACGTGATACATATCATAATAACCAGAGTCCGCGATCGCAAACATTACAGGATTTAATGTATGAGCCGTTTTAGATTGCTCCATTTCGTCAATATTTCCATGATCTGCGGTAACTATTGTGATACCTCCTAGCCCATTCACTATTTCCATAATCTCTTTAATACATTTATCAACCGTCTCAGCAGCGATAATAGCAGCATTTATGTCTCCTGTATGACCAACCATATCTGCATTCGCAAAATTTACCCGCAGAAATTTATAATTACCTGATAAAATTGCCTTTTCTAACTGTTCTTTAACTTCATACGCTTTCATTTCAGGATGATCTCTAATAGTTTCTGAAGGATCTGATTTGACTTCTACACAATCTTCTCCAGGAATGGAGATATCTCGATTCCCCTTATAAAAATAAGAGATATGCCCAAATTTATGAGTTTCAGCGATCGCGAATTGTTTTATTCCCTCAGCTGATAAATAATCTGATATAGTATTAAATATTCTCGGTGGATCTATAAAATAATTTTTAGGAATCATAAGCTTATTGTCATATTGGAGTAGCCCATAGTATTGGACTTTAGGATCACACTTTTTTTCAAAGTCAGAAAAATTTTCCTCGTCAAACGCTCTCGAAATCTGAATTGCGCGATCTCCACGAAAATTAAAGTAAATTACAGCATCACCGGCTTCAATTTTTCCTATGGGAAATTGAGATTCATTTATAACTACAAAGGAGGGTAAATATTGATCGGTACTATCAGGCTCTATAATTCTCGCTTGGTTTATAGCTTCTCTAGCAGTAAAGAAATACCCCTTATAACCCGGAAGCCTTTCGGGAATTCCGCAAACATGAGCTTCCCAACCTCTTCTGACCACATTCCAGTCCGAATTATACCTATCCATAGTAACTCTCATCCTACCTCCTCCAGATGCAATTTTATAATCAAATTCTCCTGCGGCCGTAATATTGTTAAGCACTCTTTCTAATTCTTCAATATATAAAGTAGCCGATTGAGGAGGAACATCTCTCCCATCAAAAAGAGTATGGATTCTTACTTTTTTAATGTTAGAATTTAACAATTCATATAACATACCTAACAAATGGGAGATATGGCTATGAACATATCCATCAGATAATAACCCTATGAAATGTAGTGTTCTACTATTTTCATTTAAGTAATTAATGAGTTTTAACCACTTATGGCTTTTAAATAAAGTCTTACTCTCAATTGCTTCCTTTGCTAAAAGTGCTCTTTGCTTAAAAACATAACCGGCTCCAAAAGCATTATGTCCCACCTCACTATTTCCCATCTCTTCATCTGATGGTAATCCTACAGCAGTTCCATGTGCTTTAAGTTCTGTGTATAGATTCATCTTCATGCAATCTTGCTTTAATTTGTCCAAAAATGGAGTATTTGCCAAATAGAATGCATTATTATTATCTTCCTTTCCAATACCTATTCCATCCATGATAATTAAAACGATAGGACCATCTCGGCTGGAAAATCTTGTTAATTTTTTAAGATTTAAGCTTGACATTTAAATTTCCTTTTTTACTATTCTCATATCCAAACATTATATAATAATACAAAGGTTTGTTAAAATAATTTTGATTTGAAAATAATGACTAAATATAGATTAAGCTAAGTTACTTAGAAAAAAGCAATTATATAATAGTCTATTCCATAATAGAATACTTTTTCTTCTTTATCATGACAACAATGATAGATAAAACTGCTAAAATTATAAACCCAATAAAGAAATTTCCCATAGGGATAACTCGAAGAGTACTTTCTACTTTTACTAAAACAATTCCTTCTTTATTTTCATATAATTCTGAAAGTAAAACTCCCCTTGTATCATACTCAAGAATCCGATTATAGTCCGTTTCTCTTATAGTTACTCTATGACCTTCTACCAAATAATTTGAGGGTAAATCCTCACTAGCTTCTGCAAGATATTCATTTACCGGTGTCGGTAAAAAGATATTGTCCTCATAGTTACTAGGGCTATCATATACTTGCTCATATATAATCACGCCATCCTCATCCCAATCCTTTTGATAATCCCAAAATTCTACGGTTACAAACCAACCATCGTCGTTATCCTCAACGTCTTGTATAATTCTCCGGGTTTTATCACCATTCTCGAAGGATGGTTCAAATCCAAAGACTCGTT
>CAZRKO010000198.1:0-3916 GCA_964600445.1 uncultured archaeon | reverse complement strand
ATATCTTTTAAAGGTAGGCGTTTTTGAGGAAGGCTATAATAAATTCCAAAGATATTTAGTTTTCATTTTTGGAGGCTATGTTATGTTCTTTACAGTAATAATTTACGAACGTGGGAATACATTATTAGATGCGATTAATTTTCTAAATATTTTAGTATTTATGGCTGTAATTTACATTTCCTTTATAATTCGATTAATCGGTGCTTATAGAACTGTGAATGATCCTATATTTAAAAGAGCCTTTCTATCATTAGCAATAATGAGCATTTGTTTTATTATGACTCTTGTTTGTCTCTTAATCGATCGAATAACAATTATTTTGGGAAGCCAAGGTTTCACAGCATTTTATTTTATGGCATGGATTTTCGTCATAATTGGATTTTTAGGTGCTTATCTAGGTTATATAAGACCAAAAAGTAGGGAATAAACCAAGATTTAGATTTAACTTATTTTTTTTTAATTTCATTAACTTCAAAGAGAACCTTTATCTAATTGATAATATCACTCTTACAAAATAGATTTAGATCTTCCCTCACTTTTATATTTTTTCTTGGAATATTAGCTTTTTTATAACTTTACGTATTTATTTAAGAATTTATAAAACTAAAAATAAATTTATTTAAATGATATTTTTCTATCATTTTATAACCTCATAATAAATTATAATAAATAGTATGCTTAATAAATTGCGGGGATATCGATGGTAAAAGTCATTCAAGACATATGGATTCTTAGCGAGAGCGGAATAGTATTATTTAGTAGGGTCTTTAATCCTAAGGTAAATGAACAACTTTTTGGCGCCCTAATGACTGCATTGAATTCATTCGCAAGTGAGCTTGCCAAGGGAGGACTTTCGAATTTCGAGCTTTCTTCAATAAGATTTACAATTTATAAAGATAAGGGTTATTTATTTGTTGCAAATTCTGGAAAAAAGATTAAAGAGAAAAAGGTCCAAGATGAATTAAAAGTTATTGCCGAAAGATTTTTTGATAAATTTACTGATGTTCTGGCTTCTTGGGATTCCGATGTCAATGTCTTTTCTAATTTTAATGATGAAATTGAAGACAGTTTAGAAGACACTATTAAGAAGTTTCAAAAGGCATTTTGGTAATTATGTTTTAGCTGTTTTATCCGAGTTTGTGTTTTTTATGTTTAACAATCATAAAGAATTTAAGAAGAAAAGAATTTATTTTCTTGAAAATAAAGAAAATTTTAAGAATTAAAATGAAAGAAACTGATAAGAAAAACAAACTTAATGGTCTATTCTCTTCAGATGCGCTCTCTAATTCTATAAATAATTTATCTAAGCCACGTTTTTTAGGTTCTATACATATGAATAAAGAACTAGTCAATAATTTTGGCTCGGTAGGAAATTTATTGAATGGTGAACTTGAGATGAAACTCAATAAATCCTTAAAGAACACATTATTTAATCCTATAACAAAATTTCTAATACTTTTAACAATCATATTTAATTTAGTCTGGCTACTTCTACTTTATATACTATAGGTCGATTTAAAGAAGAGATTGAGGTTTAAAGTTTTAGGAAAATAATTTCTTGACTATAAGAAGGAAAATTTCTCTAAAATTAATCTTATTAATTGCAAAATATTTTCCTTTCAAATAAGTTTTAAAGATATATTATAATTTAATAATTAGAATTGTGGTATTTATTATTCAATTCATCGATAAACTCCATCATAGGGGTTAATAAAAATTGATATATGATGTTATAATTATTGGTGGAGGAATTAGCGGTTGCTGCATTGCGCGTACATTATCCAAATATGATAGTAAAATATGTTTATTAGAAACACAAGCAGACTTAGCTTCGGGAACTACTAAAGCTAATTCCGGAGTTGTTCATGCGGGATATGCTGCTGAAAGAGAGTATGTTAAGAGAAACTTATGCATTAAGGGTAATAAAATGTATACTCAAGCGGCAGAAGAACTCAATTTTCCTTTTAAAAGAATTGGCTCTTTTGTTGTAGCTTTAGAAGATAGTCAAATAAAAACTTTAGAAGACTACAGAAAAAAGGGAACAGAAGATGGCGTTCTTGGATTAGAGATAATTTTAGACCAGAAAAAAATTTTACATATGGAACCCAGTTTAACTGAGGAAGTTATAGGAGTTTTACATGCTCCTTCAGCAGGAATCGTTAGTCCATATGAAATGACTTTTGCGTTAGCAGAAAACGCCGCATTGAATGGTGTTAAGTTTTTCCGAAATCATAAAGTCTCAAAGATTAAACATTCTGATTATACATTTACAGTTAAAACAAAACAGGGTGAATTTAAAGGGCGTAATATTATAAATGCTGCTGGTATGTATGCAAGAAAGATTTCTAAAATGGTTGGTCTCGATTATTTTGATATTATGCCAAGAAAGGGGGAATATATATTATTCGACAGAAATATCCTCAACCTAAATAAAATCTTATTTCCCACACCCACCAAAGTCTCAAAGGGGATCTTAGTTTGTCCTACTATTCATGAAAATACCTTTGTAGGTCCAAATGCTCAAAATATAACTGATAAAAAAGATATTGCAACCACGACTGCTGGTCTAAAAGAAATTTTGGAAGGAGCTAGAGCATTAGTTCCAAATATACCAGAAAGGAGTGCTATTAGAAATTTTGCTGGTCTTAGAGCGGTCCCAGATACTTATGATTTCATTATCGATAATACAGATGTGTATGGTTTTATTAATGTCGCAGGGATTTTATCTCCAGGATTGACCTCTTGTTTTGCAATTGCTGAAAAAGTCGAAGGGTTTCTTGAATTACTTGGAGTGGAATTGAAAGTTAAGGAGGATTATAATCCTTTTAGGCCTAAACCTGAACGATTTGATGACTTTTCTATAGAAGAGCTTGATCAAAAAATAAGAGAAGATCCCGCATGGGGTAATATTATTTGCCGTTGTGAAACTGTTACAGAGAAGGAAATTATTAACGCAATTCATTCTCCAGTGGGAGCAAGAACTGTAGATGGTGTGAAATTTAGATGTAGACCCGGAATGGGACGATGCCAAGGTGGTTTTTGTCGTCCACGTGTGATTGAATTACTTTCACGAGAATTGAATATACCTTATGATGAAGTCACTAAAAGAGGAGAAGACACTAACTTCTTAGTAGGGAGGACAAAAGATTTCATATTGAAAAGCATGGAAGAAGGGAGGATTGAAGAATGATCAAATATGAAACAGATGTTGCTGTAATTGGAGCTGGAGCTGCTGGTCTAGCTGCTGCCATTGAAGTTAAAAAAGCAGGACTAGGAGTGTTAATAATAGAAAGAGATAGAGAGTTAGGTGGAATAACTTTACAATGTATTCATAACGGTTTTGGTTTAAGAGAATTTAATGAAGAGTTAACTGGTCCTGAATACGCTCAAAGATTTATTAACGAAATTAATGAATTACAAATTCCCTATAAGCTGAATACAATGGTAATAGAAATTAAGCCGGGAACACCTGAGAAGCCATATAAAACATTATTTGCTGTTAATAAACAAGAAGGCGTTATTAAAATAGAAGCAAAAACCGTAATATTAGCTATGGGATGCCGTGAAAAACCAAGAGGGGCAATCAACATACCTGGCTTTAGACCTTCCGGGATCTATACCGCCGGACAGGCTCAGAGATTTGTAAATATGGAGGGGTGGCTGCCAGGGAAAACCTACGTGATTTTAGGAAGTGGAGATATTGGTATGATTATGGCACGGAGATTAACTTGGGAGGGGTGTAAAGTTAAGGCAGTTGTTGAGATTTTACCTTATGTGAGTGGTCTACTCCGAAATCAAGTACAATGTTTAGAGGATTATGATATTCCACTCATTACTAACTATACAGTAACTAAAATTCATGGGAAAGATAGAATTAAAGGAGTTACTATTTCAAAAGTGGACCGAAATTTTGATA
>CAZRKO010000197.1:0-3947 GCA_964600445.1 uncultured archaeon | reverse complement strand
TAATATCCATTTAGTTTATGGCAAAATTTCAAATTTTATGAGAATTAGATAAAGTTTTTTTCTAAATGAAAATTAGACGATACATGACTAAAGTAAAAATAGGAGCTATAGCATCTGGCAGTGGCTCAAATTTTGAGGCAATAATAAAATCAACTGAAAGTGGAATTTTAAAAGATAAAGCTACTGTTGAAGTATTAATCTGTAATAAAGCTGGAGCGTATTGCATGGAACGAGCCAAAAATCACAATATACCGTATGTCTTAATTGAATCTGATAAGCATGAAGGCACCAGAGAAGAATTCGATGCGAAATTGATTGAAGTCCTGGATAAATATGAATGTGAACTCATTGTTCTTGTAGGATATATGCGGTTTGTTTCCTCAATGTTTATTGACCATTTTAATGGAAATGCTATGAATATTCATCCTTCATTATTACCTTCTTTCAAGGGAATGCATGCCCATAGAGATGTGCTAGAATATGGCGTAAAGGTTTCAGGGTGTACAGTTCATTTTGTAGATCCACACGAAGATCATGGTCCTATAATAATACAAAAATGTGTAGCGGTTTATGATACTGATACAGAAGAAACCCTAGGAACAAGAGTATTGGAATGGGAGCATAAAATCTTTCCTAAATGTATTGAACTTTATTGTGATAAAAGATTACACATTGAGGGTCGAATAGTAAAGATTGATGGAGAAGTTAAATTATAGGCTTAATTATGTATATATGGGAAATGATTTTTTAATGAGCTATCTGACCCAACTGAGATTGGTATCGGATATACCAATTAAATGAAGAAGATCTTGAGTAGCAAAAAATTCATTTCCCTCCTTTAATTTTAAAAGCTATTATAACTAAAATTTTAATCTTATAAACTATATCTTATAGTAATATTGCACAAAACAACTACTAAAAAAAATGCCACTTAGGAAAGAGATTGCAGAAATTCTTAACTTAATGGAGAAGACCAACAATATAAGAAATATCGGATTTGTTGGCCATATTGACCATGGTAAAACAACACTATCTGATTCACTCTTGAGTGAAGCAGGCTTATTGAGTCCAGACTTAGCTGGAGAGGCTCGAGCTTTAGATTTTCTTGAGGAAGAACAAAAACGGGGTATCACGATGAAATCTGCTAATATTTCATTGTATTATGAGAAATCTCTCGAGGGGCATGAACCTTTTCTAATTAACTTAGTAGACACGCCAGGACATTTGGACTTTAGTGGAAAAGTTACGAGGGCATTGAGGCTTGTGGATGGGGTGGTAGTGGTTGTTGATGCTGTGGAAGAGATAATTACGCAATCGGAAACTGTAATAAGGCAAGCATTACAAGAAGGAGTTAAACCAGCACTTTTCATTAATAAGGTGGATAGATTAATTAGGGAATTAAAACTTTCAGATGAAGAAATTAGGAAAAAATACATAAGAATAATTAACGATTTCAATACTCTGATAGAAAGATATGCAAAGCCACCATTTAATAAGGAATGGAAAGTATCTCCTGCTGAAGGAAATGTAGCATTTGGTTCTGCGCTCCATAAATGGGGCTTCACCGCCAAAATCATGGGAGAAAGTGATATCAAGTTTAGCGGTATAAAAACACGTTACCAAAAAGAAACATATTCTAAAGATTCCTACAGTGATTTGCAAATTTATCTTCCAATACACAAGGCAATATTAGAAATGGTCGTTGATCATCTCCCAAATCCTATTGAGGCTCAAAAATATAGAATTAAAAAGATCTACGATGGAGATCTGAATTCAGAAGTAGGAAGGGCTATGATCAAATGCGATCCTAATGGCCCATTAGTAATTTATTTGAGTAAAGTTCAAGCTGATAAACATGGTTTAGTCGCAACAGGAAGGATTTTTTCAGGGAAATGCCCAAAAAAAAAGGAAATATTTCTTTTAAGAGAAAATCATTATGAAAACATTCAGAGAATTGCAATTTTCATGGGACAAAGAAGAGAACAAGTGGATGAGATTCCTGTGGGTAACATTGTAGCTATAGAAGGACTTAAAGAAATTAAAAGTGGGGAAACGCTTGTTGAATCTAAATATCTAGATCAAGTAGTTCCTTTTGAAAATGTGAAATATATTACCACACCCGTCGTAACTGCATCAATAGAGCCGGAATACTTAAGAGATTTGGAGAAAATGAAAGAACTCATTGAAAACTTGTTAATTGAAGATCCTAATTTAAAATTCGAAATTAATGAAGAAAATGGAGAATTTTTGTTATCTGGGGTGGGACCACTGCATCTTGAAATTAGCACAAATGAATTAGGAAAAAGAGGAGTGCCAGTTTCTAGCTCTGAACCAAGAGCCGTATTTAAAGAGTCTTGTAAGTATCAATCATCGTTAATTAAAACAGTATCTCCCAATGGTAAAAATTCTCTTGAACTAAAAATTGAGAGACTAGATATTAAATCTGTTCGATTCTTTCAATCTACAGATTACCGCTCGATAAAACCTTATAGTAGATTAAAAGAAGTCTTAAGCGAAAAAACGGGTCTTAATGAGGCTGAAATCAAAAAGTATTGGAAAACTGACGAAGATCAAAACGTATTAATTTATTTAGGAAATTCTGAATTAAATGACTTTTATAAAGATCTTATATCAAAAATAATAGAAAAAATTCATTTAAACGGCCCGCTCTGTGGCGAAAAATTAACAGAAGTTAAAATATCAATAAATGAATTGAACATCATTGAATTAGATGAGGAAAATGCTTTCACAGAATTATCCACAATGTTTTATGATGCTATAAAAAAAGGATTAACTGAAAGTGAATTAATCCTTTTAGAACCCATATATCATACAATTATCCAACTTCCTCCAGATTACATCAAAAATGTACTTACTATTCTTTCAAAATACTCTGCTAAGATTAAAACTATTGACCAAGAAAAAGAATATCAAGCAATTATTGAGATTTTATTACCTGTAAGAAATTCTATTAAATTTGCTGAAGATATCCGGTCAGCAACTTCAGGAAGGGCCTTCTGGCAAAATGAATTTTATGCGTTTATGGAAGTTCCCACGCAAGAATCAAAAACGATTATTAGTGATTTACGATTTAGAAAAGGCCTTTCTTGGTAAGATTGATAAATGCGCCCGCCGGGAATTGAACCCGGGCCCTCAGGTTGGGAACCTGAGATTCTACCACTATACTACGAGCGCTTTTTTAATAATAAATAGTATATAAAGATAGTAAGATTTTCTAATTAAGTTTTTTCTGATATGAGTGTAATTTTATGGTACCAATTTTCTTCGCTTAAATTATTTTAAAAACGTTTGGTAATGAATCTGATAGAAACTTAGAGTGATTTTACTTCAGGCTTATAAATAGACTATTCTATCTTTTAACTAACTTAAAAACTCGGTTGTAAATTGTTCAGCTTTTACATTTTTATCTAAATCTTTATAAATATTAAACCAAAGCTTTATAAACGATTTCTTTGTTTAGTTTGATGATTACCAAATTTGTAAAAAACCACTATATAATTTATCTCTTAACAAAATCCCGGGGTGGGTTAAAGTTTGACTAAATTGGCACTCGTATTGGAAGATTTCACGTCCAAATTAAATAATTTAAAATCTAAAAGTGAGTTTTTAATAAGTAAAATAGATCCTGAATTTAGTAAAGAATGCGATGAATGTAAAGAAATAATTGAGGATATAAATATTCTATCTGAACAAATCAAAACCGATGTTATTAAATCAATCGATAAAAGGACAAAACAATTAAAGGAATCTGAAGAAAAATATAGATCTTTTGTAGAAAATTTTCAAGGTATAGCGTTTCAAGGCGATATGAATTTTATACCTTATTTTTTTCACGGTAATGTTGAAGAAATCACAGGATATAAAGAAGAGGATTTTATCTCTGGAAATCCCAGCTGGGATAAAATAATATTTCCAGAAGATAAAGC